>JADHLY010000004.1 GCA_016780385.1 Flavobacteriales bacterium | reverse complement strand
CAAGGGATCCATTCCTAAAGACACGCACCTCCACAAGGTGTCCTTCTTCATCAAAGAAACGATGTGTACCCATTGGCACTGCCTCTCGCCACGGTCCCATCCTCTCCACCTCCCCATTCGGATGAAATGATTTTCTCAAATCCAATGCCACTGCAGAAGGAGCATCCAGGACCCGCTCTCCCCTCTTGTAAGTTTCCGTCTTCTCCAAGTCTCCATTGCGACTGAAGTATTTGAAGACCCCTTCTTTTTTGCCTCTCTCATAAGGCCCTTCCATCCTTACCCTTCCACTCGGCCAGAATGTCATCCACTTCCCGGTCTTCTGTCCATTGGCGTCCAACCGATTGACATCTTCTACCCACCTCAATAGATCGTCCCGGTAGCCCATTCTTCGAATGATTCTGCCGTCATCAGCTCCTCCTGTGGAATATTCCAACGCCACTCCTTCCTTTTCTCCTTTTCTCCAGGGAATGCGCAACACCTCCTTTCCTTGTTGATCAAATCCCCTTTCCCAACCCTCCAAAGTGTCCATGATCCAAGGCAATGATCGGATCCTGGTTCCCAGTGAATCCCAGCGCAACTCCTCACCGGATTTCATTCCCTCTCGGTAGTACAAAGTGGTTTCCACCCTTCCTTTTTCATCGTAAAAGACCCACTCTCCATCCAATTTGCCGGATTTCCAGTTTCCCTCACTTTTTCGGGTTCCATCTTCATGAAACGAGCTCCAATAACCCGTCGGAACCCCATCTACCAGCCATCCTTTGCTGCTCACCAATCCATTGACATGGCGGTACTCCACCTGCGTGCTATCCTGACCCAAAACGGTCAAGACACACGAGAGCCCAAAACCGAGCCACCCCAGAAGAATTCCGATGCGCATCACATCCGCAAGTTGGCGATGACCCAACAACTGCAAGCTCATCCCAGAAAGCTTTTTACCCCACCTATGTATTATCTAATCTTTTTTAAAAGAGAAATAGTCTTTGTCATAGGTCTGTTGATAGCGGGGATAACTTGATGTCTTTGGGTGGGGTGTTGTAAATGACCAACAGGTTTCCCCGATTTTTCACAGTTTTCCCATACCGGTCTTCGGGTGATTTCCATGGATTTATGTGGGCAATGAACAATGCATGGAACGTTATGGGATAAATCCGGTCATGGAATCTTTTGGTCACAGAGCGTTTGAAAAGGATGCGTTTTGTTGTGCGCATTTGGAGGAGAAGATGAGCCATTGGAATTTGCAGAATCGGCTGTTTTCATCAAGCCTGTAAAGACCCCTCATTTCCAAATTTTCTTTCACTTCGTTTACCCACAGTCAAAGGTGCGAATCCACAGATCCATGTGGATGGTTTCTACCTGCTTCTTGGAGGAACTTGGTGCCCATGAAGATCCATATTGGAAACGACCATGCTGCTGGAGACTTGAGAAGGGAATTGCTCAGTTGGTTGGAAAGCAACGGCATCGAAGTCATTGATCACGGCACCACAGAAGACAGCAGTGTGGACTACCCAGACCATGTTCACCCCCTGGCAGAGGGCGTCCTGGCCGATGGTGCGCTGGGCATCTTGATTTGTGGGTCAGCGAATGGCGTATGCATGACCGCAAACAAATACCCCGGGATTCGGGCGGCCATAGCCTGGAGACCGGACATTGCCGGTTTGGCCCGAATGCACAATGACGCCAATGTTCTTTGCTTGCCGGCAAGATTCATCGCCATACCTGATGCATTGGATTGTGTTAGGACCTTTCTTGAGACTTCTTTTGAAGGCGGCAGGCACCAGCGTCGTGTCGCCAAAATCCCTTGTGCATGAGATCCCTTCTGCTCCCCTCCTTCGTTTTCTTCTCAATTGTCCTGCATTTTGAAATGAAGGCCCAAACCTTGTCTCATACCGCAAGCGGAGAGCAATGGGCAGGCACCATTACTGCAGAGGACCTGTCACGTCATTTGTACGTGATTGCTTCGGATTCCATGCAAGGCAGGGAAACCGGAAAAGAGGGTCAACGCATGGCGGCGGACTATTTGGCATCTCAATTCCAAAGCCTGGGATTGGAGCCTATCAAGGGTTCATATTTTCAAGATGTTCCTTTGAAAACCAGCAAGTTGATAGGTGGTGTTTTGAAGTTGGGTGAACAGAACCTGGTGTTCAAGAACGACTTTGTTCCCTACCCCGGAATTGAAGTGAGCGACCTGGCTGGAGAAGCCGTTTTTGTCGGCTATGGCATACAGGACGGAGAGTGGGATGATTATGCCGGTTTGGAGGTTCGGGGAAAGGCAGTGGTCATGATGTCAGGCGAACCAGGAAGCGAAGAAAAAGGGTACCTGCTCACAGGCAGTTCTGAAAAGAGCAGGTGGAGCAGAAACCCCTCAGCCAAGCGAAACCTGGCAGACAGTTTGGGCGCAATCGCTGTGGTGGTGGTGTCCCCGGAGTTCAATACCACGCGTTCTCGACTGGTGCCTTGGTTGAGTCGTGAACGGATGCGTTTGGATGTGGAAAGAGAAGGAGAGGGTACGGACCTGGCGACGCTCATCGTGCCAGAAGATGTCCTGCTTGCGGCAACAGGGTGGAAGTCCATGTCGGCAGTAAAGAAAAAATGGCCCAAGCGAAAACTGAAGGGCACGGATTTGGGTGCCATGAGTTTGAGTTTGGTGCGACAGGATGAAAAGATCACCGCAACCAATGTATGGGGAGTCCTGCCGGGAAGCGACAGTTTGCTGAGGGAAGAAATCGTGGTTTTGACAAGCCACTATGATCACGTCGGAGTCGACGAGGAGGGGCTGATTTACAATGGAGCAGATGACGATGGAAGTGGCACGGTCAGCCTGCTTGAAAATGCCGAAGCTTGGATGGCGGCGGCAAAGGCGGGTTTTGGACCGCGCAGAACGGTCATGTTCATGGCGTTTGTCGGAGAGGAAAAAGGACTGTTGGGTTCAGAATGGTATGCCGACAACCCAGCTTACGCCATCGAACAACACGTATGTGACCTCAACATGGACATGGTGGGCCGGTTCGATGAAGCCCACAAGGACGACGATCGCTATGTCTATCTCATTGGCAGCGATAAGCTATCGAGTGAATTGCATGAAATCAGTGAAGCGGTGAATGCCGAGCACGTTGGCATCTCGTTGGATTACACGTTCAATGCACCGGACGACCCGAACAGGTTCTACTACCGCAGTGACCACTACAACTTCGCCAAAAACAACATTCCCGTGATTTTCTATTTCAGCGGTGTGCATGAGGATTACCACGGGCCTGGTGACACCCCCGACAAAATCCGGTACCCCAAGATGGCAGAGATCGGTCGCCTGGTTTTCCTGACATCATGGGAGATCGCCAATCGTGACGACAAACTCAAGGTGGACAGGGTCAATGACTTTCCAAGCGACCGCTGAGAGCAGCGGCCAAAGCTGAACGTTCCAGCTCGTATTTCGCGCCGGTAGCGGGCCCATTGAATCCAGAGTGAATCCAGGGTTGTGGGGCTGCTGGGTGGAGAACCACGGTGGTGGGAAAGCTCACAACGCGGTCCACAAAGGGGAGCAATCGGCGGGCTTCACTTTTGGATGCAGGCCCCACCAAGGTAACGTCCCACCGGCCTTCATATCTCCAAAGTTCGAGCTGCTCGTGGTACTGTTTCAGTCGGCGCAAGGCCAACTTTTCTCCATTGCTCTGGTCCAATCCTCTTTCAAACGCCAAGGTGTGCACTTGCATCCTTGGAAACTCAGACATCAGTTCGTGAAGCAACCGGTGTTCGTCCAGGCAGTTGGGGCACCAGCTGCCCATGATGCTGAGTACATGAATGGAATCCTGGGCGTCTGACCACGACCAGGACCGGTCGTTTCCATAGAGGTCCTTTCCTGAAAATTCAATGGCTGCCCCTGTCCATTCGGCTTGCTGACCTTCGGAAAGAGGGGTGTCTGCTTCATCCAAGAACGCCCCAGTGAAAGGTGTACCGTAATGATTCCCGCTGGAGAACCAGCCATTGGCGATTTGCCCGTTGCCAACTTCTCCAGAAAAGCGAAAGAGGTGGGCCCCGTCGAAGGTTTGCAGGATCAGCTGTCCCGCCTTCATGGAGCCATGAAGAAAACGAAAATCTCCGGTAGCGGTCTCAATGGTCCCCTCAGCTCGACCCTCGGAGTCCACGCGGATGACCAGGTCACCAAACCAGGGGTCTTCCGTCCCAAAAGCAAGCCTCCACAGCGTTGAATCCGGCGCGCCGGAAAGGCCTGTGGTCGCCGTACCCGGTGCCCAGGAGCAATTCACTTGGTACGGGGATTCACCTGGGCGAAGCACGTCAGTCCATGTTCCACGGCCGGTGTCATCCAGGCAAATCAGGCCGTTGAATACGGGCACTTCGTAGCAGTTGGAGTCCAGTGCGGGAAGTTGCAGGGTTTCTTGTCCGTTGCGAAGGGTAAGCAGGCGACCTGTCTTTTCACCTGGGATTTCTACGGAGATGGAGTCGTTGATGTGGAAACGCAGCGTTCCATATGGGGTTGATGTGCCCGGGATGCCATGTGTGTCGGAATCGGATGGCCCTGCCACGGAACAGCCAAAGCTGAGGATGGCAATCAGAAGTGGGACTGGGGCAATCAGCGATGGCCGGGGGTGCATCAGAATTCGAATTTGATGCCCTGCGCAAGCGGCAGCTCGGTGCTGTAGTTGATGGTGTTGGTCTGCCTGCGCATGTAGGCCTTCCATGCATCGCTTCCGGACTCCCTTCCGCCGCCGGTCTCTTTTTCACCGCCGAATGCGCCGCCAATTTCGGCGCCGCTGGTGCCGATGTTCACGTTGGCAATGCCACAATCGCTGCCATTGGCTGACAGGAACCGCTCTGCCGCGCGAAGGTTGTTGGTCATGATGGCCGAGGATAGGCCTTGGACAACGCCGTTCTGCAAGGCAATGGCCTCGTCGAGGGTGTCGTACTTCATGACGTACAGGATGGGGGCAAAGGTCTCATGCTGGACAATGGCCATATCGTTGGATGCCCCGGCAATGGCGGGTCTGACGTAACAGCCGGACGCGTATCCTGTACCTTCTAATACTCCACCGGGAACGATGATGCGACCCCCTTGGGCCACGACGTCTTCGAGGGCGCGGCTGTATGCGTTTACGGCGTCCTGATCGATGAGGGGGCCGACATGGTTGTTCTGGTCGAGCGGGTCGCCGATTCGAAGTTGGCTGTATGCGCTCTTCAGTGCGTCGACGACCTTGTCATAGATGCTGCTGTGAATGATGAGGCGTCGGGTGGACGTGCACCGCTGTCCACAGGTTCCAACCGCTCCGAAAACAGTGCCGGGCACGACCATTTTAAGGTCTGCGTCGGGCTCAACAATGATTGCATTGTTCCCACCCAGTTCAAGCAAGCTTTTGCCAAGTCGCGCGGCGACGGCTTGTGCTACGATTTTGCCCATGCGGATGGATCCGGTGGCGGAAACGAGGGCAACCCGGCGGTCTTGGGTCATCATCTCGCCCACCCGGTAGTCGCCTTGGACAATGCACGACAGACCATTGGGGACATAATCCAAGCCCTCTGTGACTTCGTTCCAGATGTTTTGACACGCTACTGCTGTGAGAGGCGTCTTTTCCGACGGCTTCCAGATGCAGGCGTTGCCGCAGACCCATGCGATCGCGGTGTTCCAATTCCACACGGCAACAGGAAAGTTGAATGCGCTGATGATTCCAACCACACCCAGGGGGTGCCACTGCTCGTACATGCGGTGACCCGGCCGTTCTGAGTGCATGGTAAGGCCGTAAAGCTGCCGAGACAGGCCCACTGCAAAGTCGCAGATGTCGATCATTTCCTGCACTTCTCCCAGTCCTTCTTGAAGGCTCTTGCCCATTTCATAAGACACGAGGGCGCCAAGGGCGTCTTTGTGTTGGCGCAGGGACTCGCCGTAGAGCCTCACAACCTCTCCTCTTTGCGGAGCGGGAACGTTTCTCCATTCAAGGGAGGCGGCTGTAGCTGCCGTGATGGCGGCTTCGTAGTCGGAGGCTGAGCAGACACCAGTGCACCCGATCGTGGACCCATCCACGGGACTGATGCTGGCGATGTCTTGGCCGACACTGAAGGACGTCTTTCCAATTTGGCTTCCCGGATTGGCTTCGTTGATTCCGAGTTGAGCGAGGTGGGCCGTCATGTTCATGGCGCGGGATTTTGTGCGCGCGAAGGTACTCCTTCTGGGCAAGCAAAAGGTTGGTTGGTGCTTAAGTGTTTGGTAGTCAGGGTTTTGTGTTTTTGGCCTAACACCAAGCGGGTGGGCTTCCGGTCCTTGACGGAGCCAAAGTGCCCTGATGGGCCTTGTATGGGCCGTTTCGATGTTCCACGTGGAACAGTCACCGGCCGAGATACACCATGAGCACAGATAAGTCTGAGGCAGAGACGCCGCTGATCCTCCCCGCGGCTCCAAGTGTTGGGGGCCGATGTGACTCCAACTTTTGGCGCGCTTCTGTGCTCAGGGATGTCATGCGTGCGTATTCCAGGTCTTGGGGCAGTGGCAGGTCGTCAAGGCTGCGCATACGTTCTGCTTGGGCTTGTTCTTTTTCTATGTAGCCCTTGTATTTGATGCCGGTCTCAATGTGGTCCATCCATTGGTTGGGTAAACCTGATAGCGCGTCGCCAAGTGATGGGGCGTTCGTTTGAAGCTCGGCCAGTTTGATGTGTGGTCGGCTGATGAGTTGTGACCATCGCGTTTTTTGTCGGATGGGCGCACTTTTTCTCGCGATAAGGAATGGGTTGATCTCCTCGGGCTCTGCGTTGGCGTTGGCGAGGTAGTCGTTCGCCTTCTTTAGTGTGGAGGCTTTCTCGTTGAATTGCCCCCAATCTTCGTCGGATATCAGTCCTAGCTCTTGTCCCAGTGGAGTTAGGCGTTGGTCTGCATTGTCTTGGCGAAGGAGAATCCTGTATTCGGCCCTGCTGGTAAACATGCGGTAGGGCTCGTCCGTGCCTTTTGTTACGAGGTCGTTAATGAGTACGCCGATGTAGGCCTCCTCTCTGCCCAGAATGACGGGGTCTTGCTGGGTTCTGGACCTGTGACAGTTGATTCCTGCCATGAGACCTTGGCAGGCTGCTTCTTCGTAGCCGGTTGTGCCGTTAATCTGGCCCGCAAAGTAGAGCCCTTCCAGTGCGCGTGTTTCCAGGGTGTGGTGAAGTTGTGTTGGGGGGAAGTAGTCGTATTCCACCGCATAGCCGGGCCGGAACATGCGTGCCTTTTCTAATCCCGGGATTTCGCGCATTGCTTTGAGTTGAACTTCTTTGGGTAGGGAGGTGGAAAAGCCGTTTATGTAGGTTTCTATGGTGTTCCGCCCTTCTGGCTCGATGAAGATCTGATGCCTCTCCTTTTCCGCGAAACGGTGGATCTTGTCTTCAATGCTGGGGCAGTACCGGGGGCCTTTTCCTTGAATGGCGCCCGTAAACAGAGGGCTTTGATGTAGTCCTGCTTCCAGGATCTCGTGAACGAGTGGGTTTGTGTAGGTAATGTGGCAGGGCAGTTGCGGTTCTAGTTTGAGTTTCTCGAAGTAGCTGAAAGCTTCGTTGGTGGGTTCACCGGGTTGGATTTCTGTGCGCTCGTAGTCTATGCTGCGTCCGTCGACGCGCGGGGGTGTGCCGGTTTTCATCCGACCTGTGGTAAGTCCGTGGGCCTCGAGCTGGCTTGTAATGCCCTCTGCTGCTCGTTCGCCAGAGCGGCCTCCTGAGAATTCTTGCGTGCCAAGGTGAATTCTGCCTTGCAGAAAGGTGCCCGATGTAAGGATGGTATTGGTGGCATGGATGGTGATTCCGAGTTGCGTTTTTACTCCGCAGACTCGGTTGTTTTTGATCACAAGCTCCGTGACCATGTCTTGCCAGAGGTGTATGTTTTCGTTGGTCTCCAGTGTTTGGCGCCAGGATGCTGCAAATGCATGGCGGTCGTTCTGTGTTCGCGGGGACCACATGGCAGGTCCTTTGGATTGGTTCAGCATGCGAAATTGAATCGCGCTCCTGTCGGAGATTCTGCCGCTCATGCCGCCCAGGGCATCGATTTCGCGAAGTATTTGGCCTTTGGCGACTCCGCCCATGGCTGGGTTACAGCTCATGGCTCCGATGGTCGCTAGGTTCATGCTGACGACAAGGACTTTTTCGCCAAGGGTCGCAGCAGCGTGTGCTGCTTCGTTGCCTGCGTGTCCGGCGCCGACAACGATGACATCGTATGATTCAAGCATGTCTGTGGTGTTCCACGTGGAACATTAGGTGCTGAGGAATATGCGTTTCGAGAGCCAGGTCTCTTCAAGGAGCCGCATGCTTTGCTGCTCTTCTGTTGTGGTGTCTTGGTAGCCCAGTAAGTGAAGTGCGCCGTGTGCCATAACCCGATGTGTCTCGTCCAACACGCTGGTCCGGTGAAATTTTGCGTTGTCTCGGACGCGATCGATGGAGATCAATACATCACCTGAAATACCTTGAGATGACGGGTAGGGGAAGGTGAGAATGTCGGTTTGGTAGGCGTGGTCCAAGTACTGACGATTGGCCTCTTGGATGAATTCATCCGTACAGAAGGAATAGTGTAGGCCGGATACGTTTTGTCCTGATTGGTGTACGCAGGAAAGGAGCCAGGAACGAATGGCTCTTCGGTGTTGGAGTCGAAAACGGGGGTGTTGGAATTGGAAGGTGATGTCTCCCGCCCCCATGGACTCAGGCATTCTGTACCTGGGGAATGGCGTTTTCGAAACGGAGAACGGCGATGCGGCCAAGTTCTTCGAATTCACAGCCGTCGGCAAGCTGTCTCATGAGGAAAACCCCCCTTCCGTTGGGCTTCTCAATGTTCTCCGGAGACGTGGGGTCGGGGATGTTTTCAAAGTCGAATCCAGGTCCTTCATCGGCGATTCGAAACTGAAGGTCGTTGCCATCAACGGTGACCTGGATGTCCACCATCTTGCTGGAATCTAGTTTGTTACCGTGCACAATCGCGTTGTTGACGGCTTCTGTCATCGCAATGAGAATCTCGCCATAGTGCGTCTCCTCTACGCCGAAATCTTCGCAAAGGCTGTTGATCAGGCCTTCTACCTCCGTGATGCCTTCCATGCGGGAGGCAATTTGCATGTGTCGCTGTTTGGACATGGTGGTGCTTCACTCCCGTTCCGGGATGTCCAAAGTATTGAAATAATCGTTCACCTTGTCTTTGTAGTAGGGTGTCAAATCAGCAGGAACGGTGCGTAACAATTCAATTTCTTGCGCTTTTCTGCGCTCGTATTCCTCCAGACTCGGCGGTTTCTCTCGCTGCACGTCTTGCGCAGTGCGGGATTCCCTCTCTTCTTTTTCCCCCCGAATTCTTTCGGCATTTTCGGCTTGCAACAGCCGGGTGAGGATGTCTTGGTGGCGATCCAGCGTCAATTGGTCCAACTCCCCGTTGACGATGTCCTTTTCCACCTCCTCCATTTCCTTGGCAATCTGTTCGAGCCCATTGCCTGTTCCGGAGCCGTCTTCATTGAGTTGTTTGCCCAGTTCCTGGGTCATTTGACGGATGGCCGCTTGTTGGGCCGCCATTTGTGCCAGTTCCTTGCTGAGCTGTCGCTTCCCGTCTTTTCCTTCCCCTTGATTGAAGCCCTGCATCTTCTTCTTCATCTGCTCCAATTGCTGGGTCAGTGATTGTTGCATCCCCTTGAGTTGCTTGGCGCTCGGAGAGGGTTTGGAGCCGCTCCCCCCGGGCTTTTCGCAGTTGCCTGTTCCGGGTTTGTTGCAGCTGGATTGATTCTGCATTTGCTGCAGCACTTCATCGAGCAAAAGGGCCAGGTTGTTGAATGAGGTCATCACATACTGCTGGTTCGTTGTGATGACGGCGGTCTCTCGGTCCGTGAAGCCATCAAGGGCCTGACCCATGTGAAGGTTCACGAGGTTGATTTCTCGGTTCACAATGGCCTGGAGCTGGCTCACGCGCTTGCTCAGGGCAAACAGGCTGTCCTTGACCATTTCTGCATCGTCCTTCAGTTTGCGCTGCTCCTGCCCGTGGGTGACGTAACGAGGGTCGTCCTTTTGCGTGTTGCCCACCGAAGCCATGAGGTCCTCCTCATCGAAGGAGAGCGTGATGATGTTCTCGAGCAAGGCGCGCAACGCTTCCATGTCCTCTTCCATGGACTCCTGTTCCCCCGCCTCCATGGAGCTTTGCATCTGCTGGGCCATTTGGCTCATTTTCCCGGCGGCCTTTTTCTGCTTTTCAGAGGCCTTCTTCTCCTTGCCCCCCTCGAGGTCTTCGCTTGCGCCCTTCATGTCCTGCTGGATTTCTTCCTGCAGGTCCTCCATCATGGGCATTTTGTTCGGATTTTCGAGCTCTTTGTTGAGCTTCTCGGCGTCGTCAAGGGCCTCTTTGACCTTGTCGAACTCCTTGTTCAGGGAGTCTTGTTTGGCTGCCAATTCCTCTTCCGGGGTGCTGCCCTCTTCCGTCTCTTCTGCAAGTTTTTCTTGCTCCTCCGCCAGCTTCTCGAGGTCGGAGATGGCCTCTTCCATCTTTTGCTCCCACTGCAGTTGCTTGAACTGCTCCAAGGCGCGATCCAGTTCCTGTTCGAGCGATTCCTGGTCCAGGTCCATTTGTTCGAGCTGCTGTTCAATCTCCTCCTTGTCTCCTTCTTCGATTTGTTCCATCAACTCCCGGAGCTCGTCGAACATCTTCTGCAGCTCGTCCGTCATGACGTCATCCATGAGTTTTTGGAGCTCTTCTTGCTTCTTCTGAATCTCCTCGTTCGGGGGCGAGAATTCGGCTTGTTGCTTGTTTTTCTGCCGGTTTTGCTCCTGCATTTCGCGCACCTGTTCCTTCAGGGCTTCCTGTTGCTTGAGCAGCTCCTCCAGGGCGGCCTTTTCTTCCCAGCCCAGCTCTTCCTCCTCCATCAACTCCCGGCGCAATTCCCGCATCTGTTCTCGCAGCCTTCGCGCTTCTTCGAGGTTCTCCTCCAGCGCTGCCGTCAATTCGGCGTCTGCACTGTCGAGTTTCTCCGCGAGCTCCTCCTCCGTCGGTGCCGCGTATCGGAAGGTTCGGGATCGCGTCATCTTGGGGCCATTGACCCCGTCATTGTCGCGCACTTCGAACCAATACTCTACTTCATCGCCCAGACCGACGCCAATGTCGGCGAGGTTCCAGAAGTGCAAGAAGGCATCCTCACGGGAGCGCGGGCGATCCAGGTTCTGGTGGTCCTGTTCGCCGCCCTTTTGGCGCCAAACGAAGCGCAGGTTGCTGAATCCATAATCATCTTGAACAACGCCACTGAAGCTCAATCGGGTCAAGGACAGGCTGTCGGGCGACTCCATCACCCGAATGGTGGGGGGGCGGTCTTGAATGCTACGCAGCCGGTAACGCACTGAATCCAAGACGCCCACGGTTTCGGATCTCGGTGCAATCGTGTAGGTGAGGTCTTTCTCGCTGGTCCGGGAGAAGCTGAATCTATTGCTGACATCTGGGGTCAAAGCCGCCAGTTCGCCACCCCAATCCAATCCGAGAACAGATGTGTTCCGCGTTCCGATCTGGAAGGACAGCAGGCTGCCCTCCGGAACATTGATGTCTCCCTCGTTGCGCTGCTGGTAGGGGGGGAGACCCGTGTGAGCGGGTGGGGTAATTTCAATCTTCAGGTCCTGCAATTCGGGCCTCGGCAGTACCACAAGTTTCAGGGAAAGAGGAGGAGTGGCAGGAGCAGAAACGGTCAGGTCGAGTGACGCTCGGACGTTTCGGAAAACATGCGTCCATGTGCCCTGTGGTGAAAGCGACATGCGGAACCTCCCTTCGCCAGCCTGAACTTCGACCCGTGAGGGTACTACGGTGCCCTCGGTGCGGATTTCCAGCGTGAAATCCGATTGTGCGACTGCCTCAAGGGGCCCGTCGCAGAAGAGGCGGAAGTCGGGTGTGGCCGCCCATTCGGTGCGGTGGCGAATGAGTCTTTCCGTGGGAGCTTCCACCGCGTCGGGAATGACCAAATAGATTCCTGCAAATACAGCCATGGGCGGCAAGGCATACTTGAGATACCGCCGGTTCTCACCGAAATCGATGGCAGAAGTGAATCGATACGGACGAAGTTGTTCGCTGCGCTGGGCAATGGAGGCGAGCAGCAATTCCCTGCCCGCTGTGTCAGGACCGTCGGCCCGCTCTTGCAGCTGGAGCGTGTTGAGCAACCGGTCCTCTATTTCAGGGAAATGGGTGCCGATGATGCGCGCTGCAGAGGCGTAGTCCAGCCCTCCCCTGAGCCGGAACAACCGCAAAGCGGGGAGGAGGATGAACTTGACCAAGACCGCGGAAACCGACACGACAAAAGCGTAAAACAGTGCGGTGCGCAAGTCAGCCCCGAAGCGACCAAAGGTCTCCAGTCCCAATACCACCAGCCAGGAAAGGGGAAGGGCCGCCGCGAGCAACAGCACGCCCCGCAGGATTTCATTGCGGTGGTACTTCCGGATGAACGCGTCGAGGTTCTGTCGGAGGTCCTGCTGGTGGGCGTTTTTCATGGCGTGCTTCCTGAACGGAAATTCAACCCATGAAGTTACGGCGGGAACCTTAGCGGTATTTCATGAACTGTTAAACCCGCAATGGGGCGTGGTGTCTACTTTCGCGCTCCAATTCAACGGACTGGAAATGCGTTCCATATCCCATACCCCGCTTCAGGCTGTCGCAATGATCGTGGCCTTCCTGGGCTTTCCCCTCGGCATTTTCGCTCAAGGTGTTTTCGTGAATGAGGTTGATTGCGACTCGAATACAGTCCCAGACAGCCTGGAATTCGTGGAGCTTTATGGAGAACCCAACACCGCTTTGGACGGACACATTGTCGTCTTCTACAAGGGCGGTGGCAATACAGTGACGACCAATGTGTACGCCGCATTCGACCTCGATGGAATGTCCACCGATTCGTCGGGTTTTTTCCTGTTGGCAAACCCTGCCGTGCCGGGTGCAGATGTCATTTTCGAGCCCGGACTGCTTCGGAATGGCGGTGATGCTGTGGCGCTTTTCGAGGGCGACAGTGCCGACTTTCCGAATGGTACACCGCTGACCACAGTAGGACTGTTGGACGCCGTGGTGTACGGCACCAATGATCAGACCAACCCTTTCCTGATCGACTCTCTGACCCCGGGCCAACCTCAGTTGGATGAGTGGCTTTACGGCGCACAAAACGGCGGCGCATTGGCCTGGGCCCGCCTTCCCGATGGAGGCCCCGCCTTCGCTTCGGACCAGATGGTGCTCCAACAGCCCACTCCGGGCTACACGAATCTGCTCGATTGCGATGGTGGATTGATCACGGCGCAGGGTGGAGAGAACGGAGAAGCCTTGGTGTGTGTGGACCTACCCGGAGGATTCCTGCCCTTCACGGCACAATCCAACGCGCTGGAAAGCCAGTACGGCCTCGTGATCACCGACTTGGATGGCGATGTCCTCGATGTGGTTCCTGGCGGTGAGGGCAACCTCGGCTACAACTTCTCGGGATCACCGGCCGGACCCTGTCTGGTGTGGGGAATGAGCTATGACGGCGAATTGGATCCGGAGACCATTGAAGTAGGCGCCCCCTACGACAGCATATCCGCTTCGGGATGTGTGGCTTTCAGCGCCCAGCCCGTGGAGGTTCAACGCATCTTCTGCTTGCCGCCGAGTTGTGATGGCGGTTCCATCACGACAGCCGCAGGAACGGATGAAGCCATTGGTTGCGTCGGGTTTGCCAACACACTGGTGCATTTCGGCTACACATCAGAGAGCCCCGAGGCCCCCTATCTCTTCGTGATCACCGACGCGAATGGGGACATCCTCGACAGTACATCCACTGCGTCTTTTGATTTCGAAGGCCTCGGCGCAGGCGAGTACGAGGTCCATGGATTCAGCTACCTCGGTGCGGTCGACAGCACCACGTTCGTCACGGGAATGCCCGTTACTGCATTGGTAGCGGACTCCTGCAGCGCCCTGTCGTACAACAGCCTAGAGGTGTCCATTCAGCCCTGCGACCCCACAGGCCTGTGCGTCGACCTGTTCTTTTCTGAATACCTCGACGGAACGGGTTGGGACAAGGGATTGGAGCTTTACAACCCCAGTGCCACCGCCACCGCTGACCTCGGTGAATATGCCGTCAAGACCTACAACAATGGCAGCACCGTGGCGACCCACGAAGTGCAGCTCAGTGGTTTCCTCGGCCCCGGTGAAGTGTACACCATCGTCAACCCCTTGGCCCCGCCGTTCCTTCTCCAGCTGGCCGATGTCATCGACGATGTCACCTTGTTCAACGGCAATGACGCCACCACACTTGAACGAAATGGGGTGGTCGTGGATGTCCTGGGCGAAGTGGGCGTCAATCCGGGGGCGGGTTGGCCGGTCAACGATGTCACGATGCTGCACCACACGTTGGTGCGAAATGCAGACGTGACCGTCGGTTCCAATGACTGGGATGTGGTTCAGAACCAGTGGCAGGATTATCCCGAAAACACCTACGATTATTTCGGCGACCACAACGCCCTCCCGTGCGGTTTGGATACGACATCGGTTCCCGCCATCGGATTTTCCGTGTCGGAGATCCTGGCTTTCGAGGGCGATGTGATTTCAATCGAACTTCCCATCAGCCTGCCCTTGAACGAAGTAGAGGTACAGGTCGATGTGGTCGCTGGCGGCACGGCCACACCCGTGGCCGATTTTGGCACGCTTTTCCCCGTGGATTTGACCTTCCCACAAGGTTGGCTTTTGCCACAGTCCATCACGGTGGGTATCGTTGACGATTTCGAACCTGAAGGAGTGGAGTCCTTTACCCTGGCCCTGACTGTCTTGTCGGGAGAGGCAGAGGTTTTGATTGATTCTGTGACGGTGACCATTGCCCCCAGTGACCTCGGCTTTCCTCATTATCCGATAGCCGATGTCAGGGGCATCGATGGAAATGGGGTGTTGGATAGTTTGTTGGTTCCCTGTGAGTTGCGAGGTGTGGTCCACGGGTTCAACACCTATCCGAGCGGACTTCGTTTTACCATCATCGACCCGACGGCCGGCATTGAGGTTTTCAGCCCAGTCGACAACTTCAACTACCTCGTTCAAGAGGGCGATAGCGTCCGCATCCGCGGCTCGTTACAGCAATTCCAGGGCTTGGCCCAGATCCTGGTGGACACCCTGATTCTTGCGACCCAGGGTGAGCCACTCAATGAACCAGAGTTGGTCAACGAGTTGTCCGAAGAAACGGAAAGCGCCTTGGTCAGGCTCAAGTGTGTGGAGCTCGTGAATCCCGAAGCCTGGACCAATCAAATTCCGCAATTCGAGGTATATGTGTCCACGGGGGCTGCTTTGTACCTGATGGTGGTGGATGCCGACACGGACCTCTTTGGGACCGAGCCCCCCATTGGAATTTTCGGTGTGACCGGAATCGGCGGTCAGCGCGACCTCGAGGCCCCGTTTGTAAACGGATACACCATTCTTCCGCGCAGTGCCGCAGACATTTCGGAACCCGTGCAGGCGGATTTCTTCGTGGAAGACCCCTGGTACACCGAGAATGGGCCGGTGCCGTTTGAAAACCAATCCAGCGGGGCGGGCTCCTACTTCTGGACCTTTGGCGACGGAACACCGCCGGTGACGGAAGAGTCGCCCACGCACGAATTTCCCACAGACAGCACCTACACGGTGATCTTGACCGCGACCAGCGAGGACGGGGTCTGTTCGGACCAATCCGTTCAGGAGGTGACGGTCATTTCACCGGACACCAGTACCATCGGTGTCGGCGAGCTTCTCGTAGACATGCCCTTCCGTTTCGGCCCCCACCCATGGACGGCGGGCCAGGAGATGTTGGTGACCACACTTGTCGACCTGTCGGGTTGGACACTTTTGGATGCCGCCGGAAGGGAGATTCGCCGAGGAGGTGCCGTTGCAGCTTCGCAACAAGTACCGCTCGGAGAGGGTCCTACCGGCGCGGGATGGTATGTTCTTCGTCTCACGGGGGCAGACCAGGAATCCTGGAGCCTCAAGCTGATTCGTCAGTGATCACAACACCATGAGGTCGCTGCAGGCCCAGATCTCCCTGCACGCCACGGTGGTAGTCTTCGGCTTCACGGGGGTGCTGGGAAAGTTGATTACACTCTCCGCGGTTCCCCTTGTTTTCTGGCGGACACTGATCGGTGCGGCGGGCTTGTATCTATGGATGTTACTGCGCAAAGGCCAAAGGCCCATCCTTTCCCCCAAGGAGCGCCTGGGCATCATCGGTACCGGCTTGCTTGTCGCCATACACTGGGTCACTTTTTTTGGTGCTATCAAAGCTTCCACGGTGTCCTTGGCATTGGCCGTGATGGCAACCGTGCCCATGTTTGTGGCTTTTATCGAACCCTTGATCAAGCGAAGGCGGCTGGACCTGAGGGAGGTTTTTCTCGGTCTGCTGGCGGTAGGAGGGTTGTGGTGGATGTACCGGGTGGATGTTGACTATGGATACGGCATGGTTTTGGCGTTGGTCAGCGCATTTTGTGCCGCATTGTTTGGGACATTGAACAGCGTTTGGGGAAAGTCCGTGACTTCGCTGGCGGTGTCCCGCATCGAGCTGATTTCCGCCAGTGTATCGCTGGCCTGCTGGATGGCCATCTCGGGGCAATGGGACGGGGTTGTGCCCAGCGCATCGGATGCGGGTTGGTTGCTTTTGCTGGGTTTGGTTGCCACATCGCTGGCATTCGCCATCACGGTGGAAGTCATGAAAGTGCTCAGTCCTTTCACGGTTGCCATGGCCATCAATCTGGAGCCGATCTATGCCATCGTTCTGGCGATTTTCATTTTCGGAGAAGAGGAAATCATGCCCCCGGGTTTTTATGCCGGTGCGGCCATCCTGATTTCCACCGTGTTCCTGGATGCATGGCTCAAGCGCAAGCGGAATGTGAACCGGAGTGCCCCGGTCTCCAGAGGATGATCAACGCATCAACCCCAAGGTGATGGAGTCTCCCATGGGCCAGCGGGATTCAGGAATGCGCAATCGGCCATTCACCCATTCGCAGTCTCCCCGGATTATGGCGTCGTTCACCCCCTGATTCAACGCCAGCCCCGTTCGACTCAGAACCACCGAAGGGTCGATTCCCTCGGTGCGCCGAAGCCCTGTGATGAGGGACTCGTTGAAACGGGCTGCGGCGTCCAGGTGCTCTGTTTCCCGCTGTTCCTTGAGGGTGCCCTTAGCCGCGTGCTTGAGGTACTGTGCATTGGAGCGCGCATTCCACCACCGGGTGTGTCCTTTGTAGCTGTGTGCACCCGGGCCAATTCCCAGATAGGGTGTGCCCTCCCAGTAGGAAGAGTTGTGCCGACTCCGGCCACCGGGCCTGGCAAAATTCGATACCTCGTAATGCTCAAACCCCGCTTTTCTAGAGAGCTCGCATAGCGTGGAGTATTCGCTCACTACCCTCTCTTCTTCGGGCTCCTTGCGCTCGCCTTTTGAAAGTTGGTGTCCGTAAAGGGTTCGAGGCTCAGCTGTGAGGATATAGCAGCTCAGGTGATCCACGGGGAGTTCGCAGGCCTTTTCTATGTCCTGAATCCAGCGTTTCTCGAAGCCCACGGGCAGGCCATACATGAGGTCCACGGACAGGTGGTCGAATCCGCATTGGGCGGCATCTTCAATGGCGGTTTCTGCGCGCCCCACCCCGTGAATTCGCTTCATCCAAACGAGTACGTCCGGGTCGAAGCTTTGCACCCCGATGCTGAGGCGGTGGATGCCCATCTTCCGGTAGTGTTGGAGCACTGCGGGCCCCAGGTCTTCCGGATTGGCTTCCAGTGTCCATTCCTCCAGTTCCCAATGGGCATTTTTGAAAGCGGTCTGGGCAATCCTTTCAATGGCTTCCGGCCCCAATACACTGGGCGTGCCCCCTCCGAAATAGAGGGTGTGAAAGGTCTGGTCCCTCCATTCGGGAAGCATGGATTCCAGTTCTGCCACCAGCGCATTCACCATGGCGTCCCGGTCAGACAGTTGGGTGGTGAAATGGAAGTCGCAGTAGGAGCAAGCCTGGGCGCAAAAAGGAACGTGCACATACAAACCTGCCATGGAGCGCAATTTCGGGCTTGGGCAGAGGTAAATTGCACCATGGCCCAATACTTGGACACCCAAGGCCAGCAAATGCCG
Organism: Flavobacteriales bacterium; assembly: GCA_016780385.1. GTDB lineage: Bacteria > Bacteroidota > Bacteroidia > Flavobacteriales_D > Sanyastnellaceae > UBA8752. The sequence goes on along the minus strand of JADHLY010000004.1, from coordinate 56,313 downwards.
GCATCCGACCCAGAGTCAAGGGTTTACCGCGACGAACGCGGACAGTGGTGGGTGCGCACAGGCCTTCGCAATCACCGGGTTTCGGTTCTCCCTTTGAGTGGAGGACGCTGGGAGGTCAGGGTGGACGGCGTGTCCGATCATTGGCAAGTACGGAACCTGCGGGAAGTCCTCATGGAGCGCATGGGCATCGATGAGGACATCGATACCCAGGCATTGGAGCTGCGCGCGCCCATGCCTGGCAAAGTGCTGGAAATCCTGGTCGAAGAGGGGCAGACTGTGGAAGAGGGCGAAGCCTTGTTGGTGTTGGAAGCCATGAAAATGGAAAATGTGCTGCGCGCCGGAGCCGCAGGTGTGGTTTCATCCATTGGCGTGGAAGCAGGGTCGGCCGTGGAGAAGGAGGCGGTCCTCATTTCCTTGGAGGATTAAGCCTCCCCGGGGCAACGTCCCTTAATCACCTTCCGTTGTGGATAATACATGGTCGGGTCTCAGGATGGCCCGCTGACGCCGCTACCTTCGATAATACTCCCATGAACGCGAACAGAATCGGCAGTTGCCTGCTTTTCATGACCTTGGCGGCTTGGACAGTGCCGTGTCGGGCCCAGTCCTGTGATGACCCCCTGACCCTGTGTCCGGAAGAACCGACGCCGGTGTTCATCACCGATGGTGCCTTTTTGAATTTCGATTGCATTGACGCCACACACGTTGCAGTTCTGAAGTTTCGGTCCAACCACAATTTCGAGGACCCCGGCAATGCCCGAATCCGCATTTCACAGGTGAACTGTGAGGGTGCGACCGGACCGGACACCCTGTCCGCCGTGGTGGTCTCTGCTGCTGGTGACCCATGTGACTTTTCGGTGCTCACTTCCATGGGCCCTTGTGTGACAGGTACGGACGACTTGGTCTGGGAGTCTTCGACGTTGATGCACGACACGGAGTACTTCTTGCTCATTGGCGCAGTGCACGACCCGTCAGACACCTTGTGCGCGATGTACGTGGAGCTCGAAGGCGATGGGGTGACGATGGACGCTTGTTGCAACCACACCTTGGTATCCGGGGCGTCTGCTCAGCTTGAAGTCGTGGGGGGTGATCCTGTATACGGCTACACTTGGTCGCCCTCTTTCTACCTTTCTGACACGGACCAAGCCATCACCACGGTGACGCCAGCGGAGACCATATCCTACCAGGTGGACGGGGTAATCGGCGATTGTCAAGTGAGCAGTTCGGTCACCGTTACGGTGGGTTCACCCATTGGGGTCCCCAACAGTTTCACGCCGAATGCAGACGGGATCAACGACTTCTGGGGCATTGATGGAATTGGGGCTTTTCCCGGTGCGCAGATCGAGGTATTCAACCGCTGGGGCCAACTCGTCCATCGCTCGTTGGGATATGCGCAGCCTTGGGATGGTACCGGTCGATCCGGGAAACCGCTGAACGAAGGCACGTACTACTACGTCATTGAGTTAAACGACGAGACCCTGCCCATCCCACCCGAAACCGGCCACGTAGCCATCATCCGATGAAGCAGCTTCTTCTACTTTCCGCCGCGGCGTTTGTGGTTTCACTGCTCGGATTCACGGGTTCCGCCCACGCGCAGCAACTTCCGCTTCGCACGAACTGGCAGTTCAATTATTTCCAGGAAAACCCTGCGTTTGCAGGTTTTTCGGACTGTCTTGAGTTGAAGGCAGGTTTCCGACAACAGTGGGCGGGTTTCGACGGCGCCCCGACGACGGCCTTCGCCAATCTTCAAGGCGAATTGGGTCGCTCTGCGGGGGGCGGCATTCACGGTATTGGGGGTCGGGTGACCGACGATTCAGCAGGGCCTTATGGGTTTACCCAACTGGACCTCGCTTATGCCTATCATTTGAAAATGTCTCAGGGGTGGCGGCTTGCAGCCGGTGCCGCCCTGGGATTCATGCAATATCGGTTGTCCCTGGGTGAAATCATCCTTCCGGACTTCCAGGCGGGCAATGATCCCGCCATCACTTCCAATGCCAACCAGTTGTTGGCTCCCACCATGGATTTCGGCGTCTGGGCCTACAACAAATACACATTCTGGGGACTGTCGGTTCAGAACCTGATTGAACCTGCTGTCGATCAGTGGGGAAGCGACACAAGGTTCCGTCGGCATGTCAGCTTCAATGGAGGCTCTTTGATCCGATTGGAAGGGCCGTGGAGTTTTCATCCCGCGGGGTCACTTCGCTTTGCGGCAGGTGCCCCTGTGGCAGTCGACATTCAGGCCATGTTCGATTACGACGAGGCCATCCGATTTGGTTTGGGATACCGCAACGAGACCGCCCTCTGTGGACTCGTCACGCTCAAGCTCATGGAGAACATCTCCGTAGCCTATGCGTACGATTGGAATGTAGGCCCCTTGAGCAACGCTTCGTCCAGCACCCATGAGTTTACGATTGGGGTTTTGGCGTGTCCCATGAAATCAGGCCATGTCCCTTGTGCGGCTTTTCAATGAGAAGCAGGGAACCTTGGCCAACGATGTCCGTATGTGACTCGATACGCAGATGAAAAAGGGCGGCAGGGCATATCGATTGAAAGGAGTCCCGTGTTTCGGGGCGCCTCCGGTCGCAGCCCTCTTCTTTTTTTGGCTCCTTGCCTTTTCATCTCCACTGCATTCCCAATGCCCTACCCAGATAGATGTGCTTCAGCCCATCACCTGCAGCGGGGCAGATGACGGTGTGCTTTCGGTTTCCTTGCCCGACGGAATTGGACCGGAGGACGTCTATTGGGTTCAGAATACGGACACCCTTTTCGGACAAGTTCAATCGGGTCTGGGCCCGGGGAGCTACCTCGCCTTCGTTCCAGGTTGTCCACCCCTGGGGGTAACGCTCAATGAGCCCTTCACCTTTTTCATCACCGCTTCCATATCGCGCTTTCCGACATGTGACGATCCTTGCTCGGGAGAAATCACGGTGACGCCGAATTTCGGACAGGGCGACATCACCTATTCGTGGTCACACGATGCGGCCGAGACCGGTCCGATGGGAGAGAACGTATGTGAGCAGGTCATCCTTGTTTCAGCTGTGGACGGCAACGGTTGTTTCGACCAGGAACTCATCGTCGTGGAAATTCCGGAAGTCGAGGTCTTGACTTTTCCCACCCCACCGAGTTGCTTCGGCTTTTCCGATGGTGCCGTCTCAAGTGTGGCGACCGGCGGACTGGGAGGGACCTTCACCTTTGTCTGGGAGAATGCTTCGGGCGTCATTGTGGGCAATGCCGCGGATGTTTCCGGGCTTCCCGCCGGGGGATACCTGGTGACCGCCACCGATACCGGAGGGTGTTCGGCGTCACAGGTCACTTTTTTGGATGCGCCGGCTCCCGTGGATGTCGAGGTGATTGCTTCAGGGGTGAGTTGCTCCGGCGCTTCTGACGGTTCGGCGTCGGCGTTCTTCTCTGACGCGGTGGATTTTGCCTGGACAGGACCCGACGGCTTCTCTGCGGAGGGACCAGATTTGGATGCCATCGACGGCCTGTCTCCCGGCGAGTATTCCGTGCTGGTCACGGCTTCAGATGGCTGCGTGGGAACGGGTGTGGTAGAAGTGGAATCTCCAGAACCGCTGGAAGTAGAGGCATTCCTTGATCTTCCGGCATGTCCTGGATTGTCCGACGGAGTAGTCGGAGCCGTCGCCTCTGGGGGAACCCCGGACTATACAACCCAGTGGACCTTGCCGGATGGGAGCCAACAGACGGGTGATTTCCTGACTGGAGTGGCTGCGGGATCTTATGCGTATGTCACAGAGGATGCCAATGGGTGTTCCACAGCGGGGTCGGCTCTCTTGGAAGATCCTGTTCAGGTGACCGTTTCCATCGTGACAGAAGACCCACTGTGTGCGCAAGGAACACTCGCCGAATCAGGTTCAATGGAGGCAAGTGTGCTCGGAGGGCTTCCTCCTTATCAAGCTGTCTGGATTGACCTGGAAACAGAGCAGATTGTGGCATTGGGACTGACGGCGAACGGCTTGTCAGCAGGCACATATGGACTCGGCCTCTCCGACGCGATGGGCTGTACCGTGGATTCTCTGGTGACACTGGTTGCGCCCGACTCTTTGTTTGTGGAGGTAACCGCTACAAATCCGCTCTGTGCAGGAGAGGCGAATGGAGAAACGGAAGCGTCGGCCTCGGGTGGTTCTCCGGGATACGTTTATCTGTGGTCAGGTGATGTTGAACCCACCTTCGCCACCGGGTTGACCGGACTGGGTCCTGGCAATTATGTGTTGGACGTGACCGATGCGGATGGATGCGAAGTTTCAACACAGGCAGTATTGATCGATCCGGAAACCCTGGTCCTGGGAGTGGAGTCTGTGCCTGTGGGATGCTCAGGAGAAGACGGGTTGGCCATATCGATGCCTTCTGGTGGCCTCGCCCCTTATGAAATCGGTTGGTTCAATGCCGGCGGCGATCTCATTGCGGCAGGAGATACCGCAACGGGTTTTTCCTCCGGCGTCTACGGTGCGGGTGTCATGGATGCCAATGGATGCACGGCTTCTGCTGTTTTTGTGATGGATGACCTTCCTGCCATCGGCCTGGTTGCAACCTGGGAAGTGGTCGATTGCACCACCGGTGCTGCAAGCCTGACGGTCTCAGCCTCTGGAGGAGATGCGCCACTCGAAGTGGGTCTGGAGGATTCGGAGTCGGGCAATCTTGTGGATTCCGACGACTGGATCAGCTTGCCCCCAGGAGACTATGTGTTGACGGCAGTGGACCAGAGGGGGTGTTTCGAGACCATCACCTTCAGCATCAATCCACCCATTGAGGTCGTTTCGGATGTCACTCCGGCGGGCTGCGGAGGCTTGGGGTCTGCGGGGTTGGCGGTCTCTGGGGGGGTGTCGGAGGCAGACCTTCAGTTTTCATCGGCGGATTTGGGCCCCCCTTCGGTTGTCGGTCTGGGGAGCGCCATGTGGGAGGCGTTGAGCTCGGGGGTCTACGTTCTGACGGTTTCGGATGGCATTTGCTCTGTGGATGAGGCCGTGGAGATTCTTGGGGTGAACCTGTTTGATTGGGACGTCGACATGCAGCCATACGCTTGTTCCGAGGCGCCGGGGACCATCTCCGTTGAACTCGATGGGGGACTCGCTCCTTTCTCCGTGACGGGAATGGCTGTGGATGGCGCTGCCTCCTGGTCCGGGCTGGAAGTCGAAGGGCTGGAGCCCGGCAGCTACACCTTGGCGATTGAGGATTCTGCGGGATGTGCGCGGGACACAATACTCGAGGTAGGGATTTTGCCGCCTTTGAGTTTGGAGCCCGAAGTCATGGACATCTCCTGTTTTGAAGCGGAGGACGGGGCCATTGACATTGTGGCAACAGGAGGAGCAGCCCCCCTCGAATTATCGGTCGAGGGGCCGGACGGGGTCCTTTCGGTTCCGTTGGAGGGAGCGGCCCCTGGGGTCTACATCATCCAAGTGATGGACGACCGTGGCTGTTCGGCAGATACATCCGTGGAGGTCTTGGAGCCATTGCCGCTGGAAGTGCTCTTGGATGTGATGCCGGAGTCTTGCACCGGCACCGAGGACGGTGGGGTGTTGGCCTCAGTAGCAGGAGGAAGCGGTGACATTGCATTCCAATGGGAGGGCGGTCCCAATTCCACCGAATGGACAGGTCTGAGCGCCGGTTTGTACTCATGGACGGCCGTTGACGAGAATGGATGTGAGGCCGAAGGTTCGGTTGAGGTGGAAAATGCCGGTGGGCTCACGGCCGAAGTACAGGTGTCAGAATCGACCTGTGAGGAGGGCACTTTCTTTGGCGAGGTGACCATTGCGCTGGCAGGCTCTGCCGACGCTGCGACCGTGTTGCTCGGAGGCCTGCCTGCCGATGAGGTAGTCTTGGAGGGGGGCGCAGGGACCTGGACTTGGACCGATCTCGCCCCGGGCGCCTATGGTTGGACGGCGTCTACCGGATCTGACTGCACTTCTTCGGGACAGGTGGAAATAGAGGTGCCCAGTGCACTGTCTTTCGGGGCTTTTGTGACCGCCCCTCTTTGTGAAGGAGGCGAGGGTACGGTGACGTGCCAGCCCGAAGGAGGCATGGGCCCCCTCACCCTCCTTTGGGTTGGAATCACAGTGACGGGGGACACCTTGACTGGGTCCGAAACCAATGTTTCACTGCCGGCTGGATCGTACACGTGGACTTTGGAAGATCAAACGGGGTGCGCCCGGGATACCGTGATCGGGCTGTTGGCTGAATCGGTCGGCCTCGGGTTGGATCAGGAATTGACCCAGCCGAGCTGTGGAGGTGCGTTGGCGGGATCAGCCTTGCTGACACCCTCAGGGGGAATAGCACCCTATGACCTCATTGTAGAAGGAGCAGCAGACAGCACATTCTTGCCTTTCCTCGTTCCGGGGACCTACCCGGTGACCTTGACGGATGCCAATGGGTGCGCGTATCTCGACACGCTATCCATCGAACCGGCCAGTGCGTTCAGTCTTTTTGCCGAGGTGGACTCGGCCAGTTGCGCCAATGCCGAGGACGGCCAGATCGCATTGTTTACGGAGAACGCCGTGGGTTCGATAGACTATACTTTCAGCGGCCCCTTCGGAGCGTTCCCTTCCGGTGATACCATATCGGATGTGGGGGCCGGCATTTACGAGGTGACAGCGCTGGATTCAGCCGGATGTCCGTCGGTGTTGTTGGTCGCGGTGGGTGCTCCGCCCCCTGTGGTGGTTCTGCTCGACAGTTTGTTGCGGCCCAGCTGTTCGGGCGACTTCAATGGGTTCCTCTCGGTATCTGCAGAAGGAGGCACGGGAGCCACGGAATCGTTCAGCTACGCTTGGACCCTCAACGGGGAGCCGGCGGGAGACAACCCGGAATTGGAATCGGCAGGCGAGGGCAACTACGGGGTGGAGGTGACGGACGAAGCGGGATGCACGGGCGCCATTGCTTCCATTCCCTTGGTTGCCGAAGGAAACGTCCAATTGTCCGTTCCCCCAGACACCGCGTTGTGTGCGGGGTCACCCCTTGTTTTGGAGGCCGAGGCGACCGGTGCGAATGATGCATCCTGGTTGTTGCCGGACGGGAGCTCGGGTGTAGGCCTTACGGCCGCGTCGCCCGCCATTTCGGAGGGAACGTTCCATTGGGTGTTTACAGCCAGCCGCCTGGGTTGCGTGAAAGAAGACTCCGTGCAAGTCATTGGCTACGAGGCGCCACAACCGGACGCAGGTCCGGACGTCCTCATTCCATCGGGAACCGAGGTTGTTCTGGGTGCACCCGGATCCATCGAGGGTTGGACATACCAGTGGTTTCCCGCCTCTGACGTCGTCCATTCGGACGAAGCCAGTACATCTACCCAACCGCTCTTTTCCACGACCACATTCATTTTGGCGGTGAGTTCAGCGGAGGGGTGCTTCGGGTCAGACACAGCTGTGGTCGAGGTGCTGCAGGAGTTGGGAATTCCATCGGGCTTTACGCCCAACGGCGATGGGATCAACGACGTTTGGAACCTGACGGGGTTGGTGCAGTACCCCAGTGCGCAAATCACCGTGTTCAATCGTTGGGGAGATGTCTTGTTCACACGCAGCGCGGGGGAAGAGCCTTGGGATGGCAATCTCGAAGGCATAGCGGTCCCTGTCGGAACCTACTATTACCACATCCGGGTAAATGAACCCATTCTCCAAACCGAATGGTCCGGGCCGTTGACGATCATGAGATGAGGTTCCGGATGACACATATGGCGCATTTGGGCATCGCGGGGATCACAATGCTCCTCATTTTGCCGTCGCAATTGATGTCCCAGCAGCAGCCGGTGACCACTTTGCCGCTGTCGCATTTGTATGATGCCCATCCTGCAGCTGCAGGGGAAGACTCTCTCATCCATGTCAGTCTTTGGCAGCGCAGCCCTTGGACGGGCTTGCCTTCGGCCCCCAGAACCACCTCGTTGGCCTTGACATCTCCTACCTCTTCGGAGGCCTTGAGTTGGGGCGCGCGCGTATGGAGCGATGTTGCCGGCCCAACCCGAATGTCCGGTGCCCATGCGGGCATGGCCTACAGGACGCGTTGGACGCGGAATTTGAGGATGTCGTTCGGCTTGGGTCTGGGATGGACCCAATTCTCCATCGATGGAAACCGCATCGAATTGGAGCAGGCGGGCGACCCCAGCTTGGATGATACCTATCAAGCGGTCGGTGTTCCCGATGCCTCAGCGGGCTTGCTCATTGCGGGCAACGACTTCCGATTTGCTGCCTCTGCCGGCCACATCCTGGGGTCAAGGCTTCCCATTTATGAGGGAACAAGCTTGGACTCGCGATTGAAATCCCACCTTCGTTTTCTTGTGTCCAAGCGTTTCAGCTCGGGCCAATGGGGTTGGACCCCCGTTGCCCAGTTCCAGCAAATTCGGCCCATTCCACCGGAATGGTCCCTTTCGCTTCGGGTAGACAGAGACAGGGGTTTTTGGGCGATGGCAGGATATCGCTCTGCCGGTGCCGGGCACTTTGGAGCCGGGATCAGGATCAATGACCAGCTCACTTTCAGCTACAACCGCAACTGGGCCATGGGCACCTTGGCAAGGGTTCTCGGCGGAGGCCATGAGGTGGTGCTCGGATTCACCGTGCCACGTTGATACAGTGCGGGCAGCGGGGTTTGGGCAGCGGTATGCCCGAATAGTTTAGCAGTAAAATCAACGGAAGGCGAGGGTCATGGCGGGATTCAAGAATTTGGAAGACTTGGTGGGCGACCTTGGGGAAGGGCTCAGGAAGTTGCGTGCAGGAGAATTGGAACCAGAGGAGTTGAATCCTTTGGTTGCCGACGCCCGCGAATTGTATGACAGATTGACCCTGCTGCGCTTCAAGGCCCACGAATTCTCCTATGAAGTCCGGCGCAAGGCTCCTCAAGGAGGGGTGGATGCTGAATTGGCAGACCGACAGCCGGTTCGGCCTTTTCGCATTGGTGCCGCTTATCAGACCTCGCTCATCGATGCCATTGAGGAGGTAAGCCGCGAACAGGTGGAGCAGGCGGAAGAGGCGCGGCGAGCCGCGGGAACCCCGGGTTTGTTTGACCGAGTGGAAGAGGAGACCGCTGCGGAACCCGAGGCGGCCCCAGCAGCGGAAACAGCGGGCCCTTTGGAAGCGTTTTCAGACCAGGACATGACTTCCGGAACCACTGAAGAGGAGGCTTTGGATACCGCACTGGAGGATTTGATTTTCGGAGCGGAAGGAGCTGAGTCCCGGGAAGAGGAGGAGGAGGTCCCACCCGTTGTTCCGGAGGACGGAACCGAGGAATTGCCAGAAAATCCTGTTGATTCGGACCCTGAGATTTCCATGGATTCTACGGTTGCGGAGCTGGAGGGGTTTGAAAGAACGCCGGCGGCAGAAGGGCAGCCCACATTGGCTGAGCGCATGGAGAAGCAGCCCATCGACGATTTGCGCACGGCATTCAGTCTGGTTGAGAAATACGAGTGCATCAAGATGTTGTTTGCCGACGACGCCGGAGAGTTCAATCGGGTCCTGGAGGCGCTGGAAGGCGCAGGCACCTTTGAATTGGCGCTGCACTGGCTTGGCCAGCAGGTTCCGGCATTTTCCGAATGGGACAGAGAAGACCCAACGGTCATGCGCTTTCTGGAGCGTGTGGAGCGCCGCTATCCATGAGATGCTGACGGTCGTACCCACCCCAATCGGGAACCTTTCAGACTTTACTCCGCGGGCGGAGGAAGCCATTCAGGCGGCCGATTTTGTACTCGCAGAGGACACCCGGACCACCGGGTCGCTTTTGCGACTGAAAGGGTTGGAGGCGCGTCTGAGGGCCTTTCATGCCCATAACGAGCACAAGGTGTTGGACGGCGTGGTGTCCGAATTGGCTGCCGGGGCTTCGGCCTGTCTTTGCAGCGATGCAGGGACCCCAGCCATCAGCGACCCCGGTTTCCTGTTGGTCAGGGCGTGCATCGCTGCCGGGGTTGAGGTACAATGCCTTCCTGGTGCTACGGCCTTTGTGCCGGCCTTGGTTGTCAGTGGTTTGCCCTGCGATCGCTTTGTGTTTGAGGGATTCCTCCCCCACAAAAAAGGCAGGCAAACCAGGCTGAAGGCCTTGGCTGAGGAGCCGCGAACCGCGGTGATGTACGAGTCGCCTCACCGAATGGTGAAACTGATGGGTGAGCTCGTGGAGCATTGTGGCGCAGACCGTCCGGTAAGTGTCAGCCGAGAGTTGTCTAAGAAGTTTGAAGAGACAGTCAGGGGTGGTGCAGCAGAATTGCTCGCCCATTTCGAGGCCCACCCCCCGAAAGGTGAGTTCGTGGTGGTATTGGGCGGAAAGCCATGAGGGGTCAGAAGAGCACCTTCTGAAGGTCTCCCACTCTTTTTACTCGGATCAATTTGAGTCCTTTGGGAGCGTCCGGCCCTTTGGTGCTCATGCCGCTGATGACAAGGCGCTCCATCCCCAGCTTCGATGCCTCCATCATCCGTTGCTCCAATCGTGCCACGGGGCGAACCTCACCTGTGAGTCCTACCTCGCCACAAAGGGCGGTATTGGGATCCAAAGTCAGATCCAACGTCGAGCTCAGTATGGCGCCCACGACAGCGAGGTCGATGCCGGGGTCCCCCAGGCGGATGCCTCCTGCGAGGTTGAGAAAGACGTCCGAGGCGCCCAACTTGAATCCACAGCGCTTTTCCAGTACCGCAAGCAGCATGTTCAATCGCTTCAGTTCGTATCCGGTGGCCGATCGCTGGGGCGTTCCATAGACTGCGCTGCTTACCAACGCCTGAATCTCCACCATGAGCGGTCGAGCCCCTTCAATGGCGACAGCAAGCGCGGTTCCACTGGAGCGGACATCGGAATTTCCGACCAAAGCACCGGAGGGGTCCGTGACCGCGTGCAAACCGTCACCGCGCATTTCAAAAATGCCAATCTCCTGGGTGGACCCGAATCGGTTTTTTGCCGCCCTCAGGATGCGGTAGGCATGGTGCCGGTCGCCTTCAAATGTCAATACCACATCGACCATGTGCTCGAGCACTTTCGGACCCGCGATGGCCCCTTCCTTGGTGATGTGACCAATGAGAACAACGGGAAGCTGAAGGGGCTTTGCGGCCAAGATGAGCTCGGCTGTCGATTCCCTTACCTGCGCGACGGAGCCGGGGGCGCTTTCGACGCGCGGCGTGTGCAGGGTTTGAATGGAGTCAACAAAAAGCAGGTCCGGTCGGTGGTCTTTGATGGCCCTCACAATGCCCTCCGTAGAGGTTTCGGGCAGAATCAACAATTCAGGCCCGAGCGTACCCAATCGATCTGCACGCAGCCTGACCTGTTCGGGGCTTTCCTCTCCGCTGACGTAGAGAACCTTGCCCTTTGCCTTCATGGCCGTCTGCAGGCTCAAGGTGGACTTTCCAATGCCGGGCTCTCCCCCAAGCAGCACAAGCGCCCCGGGTACGAGTCCTCCACCCAAGACCCTATCGAATTCGGCCTCTCCTGTCCCGGTCCGGTCCGTCTTATGTTCCGTGTAATCAATGAGCGGACGCGCTTCGGCTGCACCCACAACGACGGCGGCGCGCTCCATTCTCGGATTGGCGGACTCCTTGAATTCCGTGACGGTGTTCCACTCCTTGCAGCTGGGACAACGCCCCACCCACTGGCCCGTGACATGCCCGCAATCGCTGCAGACGAATCTGGTCCGAGCCTTGGCCACCGAGCCCGATCAGCGTTGGATCATGACAGTCCCACTGAATTCCTTTCCGTTGGGAAGGGTCAGCAGGTAGAAGTGGGTGCCGGAAGAAGTCTCGCGGGCATCCCATTGGTTGTCATAATTGTCACTCTGGAAAACCAGATTGCCCCAACGGTCGTAGACCATGAGGATGGCCCCGTTGTACCGCAACAGGCCCTCAATCTCAAAGGTGTCGTTCTTTCCGATGGACCCTTCGGCCGTTCCCGGCGTGAAGATGTTCGGAATCTTGATGTCACAGGCATCCACTTGCACTTCCCACTCATAGCTGAGGCCAGCGGGTGTACATGGGTTGAGGGCGGTTCCAATCAGCAAGAGAGGTGAATACCAATAAGTGGTGTCCAGGATCTGAGCAGAAGTGAAGGTCACCTGATCCTCTTGAAGGAAATTGAGGTTCGAAGGGCTCGGTGTGCCGAATTGGAACTCAAGTGACCAATTCCAATCCACGGCGTGCGTGCTGTTCAGCTCAAAGGTGTTGGGGATTTCCGGGCATAGGAAAAGGGACTCGATGTCAGCCGGAATGACCGGTTCTGAGGTGCCCAGTTCCACGGGGTATCCCATCCAAACAAATGTGCTGTCCTCGAATTCAGCGCATCCCAAGGGGTCTTGGAAAGTGGCGGACAACCAAGTGTCGTGGTAGGGGTTGAATGTCGCCGTGAAGGTGCTGCCCACAGTGCCGTCTTCCCAGGTCACGGTCCAATCGTTGTCGGTCAAGGGGTCGACGGTAACGGTGTTGCCGCCTTCACAGTTCAAGCTGAACCCGGGCATGGGGTTGGGTACGGGCACGAACACCTGCACTTCGGCGCACGCTTCCGCAGCACCGCATTCGTTCGTTGCTTCTACACAGTACTCGCCCGCAGCATCGGCCAAGATCACGAAGTCGTCTTCGTTGAGGTTGGCGTTGTCTAGGGTCCACTCGATGTCGGCATCGCTTCCCGGGTCGAGTCCGGGGTCGAGCACCACCTCGGTACCATCTTCACAGACGATGATGTCCTCCAGGCTGGGGTCGAGCAATTCGGCGGAGACAATGGTGAAGGGAAGCTCTACGGTTCCACAGGCATTGCTCACCTCAACGCTCAGGTCAAAGCTTCCGTTGTTGTTGAACTCATACTCCGCAAAGAAGCCTTGTGAAGACTGGGCTTGGGGCCACTCGAGGGGGTAGAAGGCACCTTCATAGAGTGTGTCCACCTGGAAATTCGCGGATTCTCCGTCACAAAGGAGGAAAGACCCGTCCGCCTGCAGGTTTTCTGCGGGACCAAGCAGCTGAGCCACGGGCGTCGTGCTCACCTCCATGGGATAGCAAGCGGCGTATCCGCAGTTGTCGTCCGTGAAGCAGACTTCATAGACGCCAAACCCATCGGTAGGGGTAAAGAAGGTATTGAACTCAGTAGGGGCGGAGAAGAAACCGGTTCCCTCACTGACGCTCCAGGATCCTCCTACGGGATCCACCTCGCAGTTGGCCGTTGCAGAGTAAACGAGGCCACCCCCTGCGGGCAAGTCCTCGACGGGTTCGGGGTTCTGCGTAGTGCAATTGTAGACGGTGAAACTGAAGTCATCCACAGGTGCGTTCGAACCTGTAACGAGCACGATTTCCACCAAATCACCGAGTGAGACCTCGATGTCGGTATGCGCGGTGAACACGTTGAAGCTGGTCAAAACGTAGCCTTCTTCATTGCCGTCAGCGTCGGTAATCGTGATCTCCAGGAAGTTGTCTCCTCCCCAACCCGTGAGCTCGGAGGCGTACATGTAAACGAGAAATGGTCCCGCATCGGGCGTGGTGTAACCCCCGCTGAATTGGACACTGTAAAGGCTGTCGCAAACCGGAGGAATCGTGACCTCAGGAATCACCTGGGTGACCTGCTCCACATTGAACACACGCTGTCCCTGACAGCCGTCTTCATTGGTAACGAGGATGCGATAGGATCCCGGGGACACACCCACCGCCGTGTCTCCCAAGGCAGATGCAGGTATGACAATTTCACCTCCCGCACCGTTCCAGTCATCGTCCCATTCATACTCGACGAACTCGTCCATGTTTTCGTCACATACGGTCACGATGGCGGTGTCGTCTCCACAAATGGGGTTCGGCTCGATACAGACGTCCGGTAGGAAATACAGACTTTGATCCACGAAGAAACTCTGGGTAGCCGAGCAGCCCTCATCAATGGAGGCGGTGACAAAGAAGGTGCCCCCAAAAGCGTATGTGCACTCCGGTCCTGAGCAGCCGAGCGACCACTCATAACTGTCAAAGTCGTCGTTGCAGGTAATGGTCGTTTCCTGACCCGAGCAGATGCTCAAGTCGCCTTCTAGCGTTAGCGTCGGCAGTTCCACATCGATCACCTCCACCCAGTAACTCAGCACCGTTTCTCCTTGCGGGGTGCCATCATCGGTTGCGGTGATCTCGAGGAAGTAAAGCCCCACATTCTCTGGCGTTCCCGCGAGGAAAGCGTCCGCATAGGTAATGCCGCCTTCCACATAAGTGCCGTTGTTGGTAATGGCAGGGACATCGGAGAGCGTGACGGTCACGGTTTGATCTTCTTCTGGCGCGAGGAAGCCGATGTTCAGGTCAAGCGTATCGTTCAAACAGACGTAAAGGGTGTCGGCGCAACCGCTGCCCGGAGTGGCTGTAGGAATGGGAGCTTGGTTGGGATCAGCACCGGAGACGTTGACACAGAAATCCTTTCCATTCAACCAAACGCAACCGTCTTGGTTGGCAGGGTCTCCACCGTAAGGCCCGTTGTAACTGTCGTCCTGGAAGTTGAAGCGGCCGAATTGCACGAAGTTGTCGCTGTTGTTCTGGACGTCGATGCCCACAGTAGCGGGGTCGGGACCACAGCATCCACCTTCTCCGCCTACGTCACCGTGCGCCCACTCCATGGTCTCGTAGCACATCTGAACGTTGTTTCCGCCGCCAATGGCGATGGACCCGTCTGCGGAAAAGACCACCTGATAGCTTACCGTGCGGTCGTCGTGGTTGTTGTAGTAGCCCACGTCCACCCAGTTCACGTAAACTGCGTCCGGAGTGATGCGATAGTAAATGTCGCCAGTCAAGCGGTAATCCGCGTCGCCCCAGTATCCGGAAATGATGTTGTATTCAGAGTCGGGCAATTCCTCAGGAGTCCAGTCAATGACCGGTTCGGTAAACGAAATGAGTCCTTTGGAGTTGATGTAGAATTCGTCGTATTGCTGGCCGAATAGGTTGAAAGTGAACGGCAGGGACAGCGGTCCGTGTGAGTAGTCCACATCAATTCCGGCACCCCCGGTGAACTGCTGCATGTCCGGGGTGATCTCCGTGTAGGACTCGGTAGGCTCAATCCAACAGTCGCATTCGCCGGAACGCATGAGGCGCTGTTGCTTGCGCGCTTCTTTCCGCGCGAGGTATTCCGGCGTGCTTTGGTGGCGCTCAATCACCGCGATGACGGCTTCTTGGTCATACCCTTCCCATGCCCGGTAAACGTCCCATTCATCTCGGTCCATCATCATGACGGCAAAGTCGAAACCACCGTATTTGCTGTACAAATCAGCGATTTCGCCGGGCAGTTCTTCCTGGGCATTGAAGGAAAACGGCAGGGCACAGGCGACGAAGAGAAGTGTTGAAAATCTCATGGTGTTGGTTCTCGCGGGGACGCAATATACCGCACGCCGCTTCCTTAACAGCGCGAAATTGGCACCCTCCGTTGCATCGAGTGGTTGCAGCACCTAAGGAAGGGCGTGAATGGGGTCGTGTGAGGCGCATCAAGCGGGGTCACTAGGGCGTACTTTTGTTCTCGCCAATGAAAAACATCCGGAACTTCTGCATCATTGCCCACATCGACCACGGCAAGAGCACACTCGCTGACCGCCTGTTGCAGGTGACCGGCACCGTGGACGAACGTCAGCTGCAGGAACAAACCCTGGATGACATGGACCTTGAGCGCGAGCGCGGCATCACCATCAAGAGCCACGCCATACAAATGCGCTACACCAGGGATGGCCAGGAGTACGTCCTCAACCTCATCGATACGCCCGGACACGTCGACTTCAGTTACGAGGTGAGCCGTTCGATTGCCGCCTGCGAGGGGGCATTGCTCATCGTGGATGCTACCCAGGGCATCGAGGCACAGACCATCAGCAATCTCTACCTCGCCATCGAGCACGACCTGGAGATCATTCCCGTGCTCAACAAGATGGACCTGCCCAGCGCGGATCCCGAAGAGGTCATCGACCAGATTGTGGACCTCATCGGATGCGATCCGGGCGACATCCTTCCCGCGAGCGGAAAAACGGGCTTGGGTGTGGACAGCATTCTGGAGGCCATCGTGGAACGGATCCCCGCACCGAAAGGAGACCCCCAGGCACCGCTCCAAGCGATGGTCTTCGATTCGGTTTTCAACTCATTTCGCGGCATCATCGCCTATTACCGCGTTTTGAACGGTGAGATCAGCAAGGGAGACCGGGTGCGCTTTTTCAATACGGGGAAGGAGTACAACGCCGATGAAGTCGGGGTGCTCGGTATGGACCTGATACCCCAGAGCACCGTGAAGACCGGCAATGTGGGCTACATCATTTCCGGAATAAAGAACGCCAAGGAGGTCAAGGTGGGAGACACCCTGACGTTGGCGACCGCTCCCTGTGCGCAAGCAGTGAAGGGATTTGAGGACGTCAAGCCCATGGTCTTCGCGGGCATCTATCCCGTGGACACCGAAGACTACGAGGAGCTGCGTTACAGCATGGAGAAGTTGCAGCTCAATGACGCCTCCCTGGTGTTCGAGCCGGAGAGTTCGGCGGCCTTGGGTTTCGGTTTCCGCTGCGGCTTCTTGGGCATGCTCCACATGGAAATCGTGCAGGAGCGCCTCGAGCGGGAGTTCAACATGACGGTGATCACGACGGTCCCCAACGTGAGCTACATCTGCCACCCCAAGAAGGGCGACCCCATCGTGATCAACAATCCGTCCGAGTTGCCCGACCCCAGCAAGCTCGACCACGTGGAGGAGCCCTTCATCAAGGCGCAGGTCATCACCAAGTCGGAATACGTCGGCGCCATCATGACGCTGTGCATCGACAAGCGAGGTGTGCTGCAGAATCAGGTCTACCTGACCTCGGATCGCGTGGAGTTGACGTTTTCCATGCCGCTTGGCGAAATCGTCTTTGACTTCTACGACAAGCTGAAGAGCGTTTCCCGTGGCTACGCTTCCTTCGACTACTTCCCCGACCAGTACGAGCCTTCACATCTGGTAAAATTGGACATCCTCATCAACGGTGAGCAGGTGGACGCGCTTTCGGCCCTCGTCCACAGGTCCAACGCTTTCGAGTTGGGCAAGAAAATCTGTGCGAAGCTGAAGGAGCTCATCCCCAGGCAGCAGTTCATGATCGCCCTTCAGGCGGCCATCGGCGCCAAAATCATCGCCCGCGAGACCATCAAGCCCGTTCGAAAGGACGTTACGGCGAAGTGTTACGGTGGTGACATTACCCGAAAGCGTAAGCTGCTCGAGAAGCAGAAGAAGGGAAAGAAGCGGATGCGCCAGGTCGGTTCGGTGGAGGTCCCGCAAGAGGCATTCCTTGCCGTCCTCAAGCTGGACTGATTCAGCCCAGCAAATGCTTGGCTCGAAGGCGCCCTCCTGAATCAAGCGCTCCCTGCGGCGAGCTTGTTCTTGTTTGCCAGCTGACCGCAAGCCGCATCGATGTCCTCGCCCCTTGAGCGCCGGACATTCACCACCATGTTGAACTTGTCTTCCAGCAGGTCCTTGAAGGCATCGGTTTTTTGAGCGTCTGCCTTTTGGAAGACAGCGTCGTCAATCGGGTTGTACTCGATGAGGTTCACCTTGCAGGGCACACAAGAAGCAAACCGCGCCAGGTCCCGTGCGTCTTCGAGGTCGTCGTTGAACCCCCCCAGAAGGATGTACTCAAAAGTGACCCGCGTCCCTGTTTTTTCGTGGAAATAGAGCAGCGCGTCCCTCAGGCTGGCGAGGTCGTTCGTCTCGTTGATTTCCATGATTTGGTTCCGCTTGTCGTCTTGGGCGGCGTGCAGGCTCAATGCCAGATTGAACTTGACTTCATCGTCACCCAACTTCCGGATCATCTTGGCGATGCCGGCGGTCGATACGGTAATTCGTTTGGGGCTCATGCCCAATCCGGGCGTACCGGTGATGCGCTCTACGGACTGCAGCACATTGCGGTAGTTGAGGAGGGGTTCACCCATTCCCATGTAGACGATGTTGGTCAATCGGTGCCCGTGATGCTGTTCAGCAAGGGCGGCAATGTGCCGTACTTGGTCGACAATCTCTCCGGCCGTCAAATTGCGCAACAACTTGAGCTTTCCGGTGGCACAGAAGGCACAGGAAAGACTGCATCCCACTTGGCTGCTGATGCAGGCGGTCATCCGGTCCTTGGCGGGAATCAGCACGCCCTCGACCACCTTGCCCGGCTCAATCGGGAAGGCGCATTTGACGGTTCCGTCCCGGCTGACCTGCTCTTCCTCCGGGGCGATGGGCGAAAACGTGCAGATATCGCCCAATGCCGAGCGCATCCCTTGCGGAAGGTTCGTCATATCATCGAAGGACCTCACCCCCTTGGTCCAAATCCACTCCGAAAGCTGCTTGCCCCGGAAGGAGGGGTGACCCAAATCCACGGCCAAATCTCTCAGCCCCTGGTCGTCAAGGCTGCGGATGTCGATGTTCGGAGGCATGCTCCCGCGAAGGTAGCCGATGGTGCCTCTTTGCTTTTTCCTGGATTTCCCGCCTGTGGAGCGGTCCTCAGGCGACCGCTGCGTTCAAGCCGGAAACATCACCGTCCGGGGAGAGCATTTCTGCCATTCTTCGCCGCAAATCCTCACGCTTGCGAACGGCCAAGGCGATTTCCTTCCCGTTGACTAGCGTAATGGAGTTCGTCCGATAGTTGCACTGCCGGATTTTGTTGAGGTGCACCAATTGACTGTTGTGCACACGCACAAACTTGGGATTGTTGATCAAGCTCTCGACATATTTCAGGTTCTTGGACACCATCAGTCGTCCGCCGTCGATTTTGTAGATACAGGCGTAGCTCCCACTTGCCTCTACGTGCAGAATCTCA
Source organism: Flavobacteriales bacterium (assembly GCA_016780385.1). GTDB lineage: Bacteria > Bacteroidota > Bacteroidia > Flavobacteriales_D > Sanyastnellaceae > UBA8752. Next base: position 37,625 of record JADHLY010000004.1, on the reverse strand, counting down.
GAATGACGAATGAAGTGACGCTGACCTGAGGTCGTGATTTCCAGCTTGCGGTGGAAGTCACCATTCTCGATCATTTTGACCCTGTAGTGCTCGCGAATGCGTTCCGCACAGGCTTTCAAATCTGTAGGGTCCACTGGTTTGAGCAAATAGTCGAACGCTTGGCGCCTGATGGCGTCGATGGCGTAATCCTGGTATGTGGTGTAGAAGACCACGTAGAATTCACGGTCGTCGAAACGATCGATTAGATCGAGACCGGATTCAAAGGGCATTCGGATGTCAACGAAGACAATGTGGGGTCTTCCACTTCGTATGGCGTCATAGCCGATGCGGGCGTTGGGGGCTTGGTCGATTACCCTTATGAAAGGGCAGTGGCGTTCGAGTTGGCTGTGGAGCACTTCGCGAGCGGGCGCTTCATCATCAACGATGATGGCATCGAGCTGGGCATTCATTAGCGGACGATTTGGTTGTTGCATGACGGGTGTTTCCCGCAACGCTACAAAATCGAATATACGAATTAAACCCGATAAAAAGCAAGTTCGCAGACGCTAGAATTTAATTTGTATTTGAATATTGGCCCTCTACTGCTGAAATGGCCATGTCCAAAGTGTGGTAGACATCCCGGTCGATTTCCCTGAGTTTCCCTTTGGGCCGGTAGAAACCGGTGCGTACCGCAACCAAATCCAAGTCAGGTACAATCACGACATACTGCCCGTGCAAGCCCTGCATGCTTTTGAAGGCATGCCCTTTGTGATGACCCATCCACATTTGGTAACCGTAGTGCTGGATTTCTGTGCCGTCCGCAAGCGGGCCGACGGGTGTGGTCATCCGCTGAATGAAATCCGGTGAAATCAGGACGTCCCCTTCGACGACTCCGGAATCCAGCACCAGTTGTCCCAATCGGGCATAGCCCAGAGCGGTTGTGTAGAAACAGCAGTAATTGCGCTCGTGTCCGGCGTTGTCAATGCCCCACTCGGCTACCTCTGGCGCGCCCAAGGGGTCCCATATCCTCCGGTGAAACCACGATCCAAAGGGTTCATCGATGACTTGGAGCAGAATTTCCTGAAGCAACAGTGTATTCCCTCCTTGGTACTCCCACGGAATGCCGGCTGTGCCCTCTACGGTGTAGTCCTGCAATCGGTCAAGGATGTCCTCTCCGTATGTACACTTGGCCATGAAGCCGAGAGGATTCTTGTAGTTCTCTCCGTAGGGAATGCCCGATCGCATCTGAAGGACGTGTTCGATGGTCAAGTCAGCCGCAGCGCCTTTTCCGAACCGAGGCAGGTATTTGGACACACGGTCCGTAACCGCAAGCAAACCGTCCATTTCAGCGACGCCTATGGCCAGAGCGGCCAAGGTCTTGGCAGCAGAAAAGGCATTGGTGCGCATGGTGTCCGCACCAGGAATGCGGTCCGAGGTCCAATTGATCAGGAGGGAGTCCCGGTGGATGACCGCGAGCCCCACCGTGTTCCAGTTTCGGGTGGAATCAAGGACGTCTTCGGGGATCTGTGTATCGTCAAAACGGCCATGCAATGGCCAGGGACGAGGGTGTTGTGAGGCAGGGATGGTCCGCGTATCCTGAAACCTGAGATCGTCCACCTGGGCATTCTTGTAGCCCCGGAGGTAGCACTGTCGCAGCCCTTTCCAGACGTGGGCGTTGTCGGTGATGAGGCTCAAGCCGTATGCCAATGCGGGGACGGCGATGAGCAGGATGAGGGTGCGCTTCATTCGTTCTGTGGGGCCAATTCGGCTCCAAGAACGGACAAAAGGTGTGACTGCAGTGCGTCTTGGACTTCCTGACGGGATACGGCACGGTCAGACTCTTCTGCAAGGTTGGTGACCCCACGATCTCGGATGCCACAAGGCACGATGAGGTTGAAGAACTCCAGGTCTGTCGTCAGGTTGAAGGCCAAGCCGTGCATCGTTACCCATCGACTGCACTTGACTCCGATGGCACAGATTTTCCTCGCTTCCATGCCCGCCTCGGGATCAATCCAAGCTCCGGTCAGACCGTCCACCCGTCCCGCCCGGACGCCCCAGTCAGCGCAGGTTCGGATGACCGCTTCCTCAAGCTGCCTGAGGTACCATCCGATGTCGGTCTTGATTTGGTCCAAGTCCAGGATTGGATATGCGACCAATTGGCCCGGACCATGGTATGTGATGTCGCCGCCACGGTTGATTTCGTGGTACTCCACGCCCAGTTCCTTCAACCTGTCGCGTGTGGCCACCACATGATTCGCATCGCCGCTCTTGCCCAAAGTCAAAACGTGGGGATGCTCGACGAAGAGCAAGTGATGCTCGGGCCAGGGGTAACCATCGTCTGCGTCGCCTTCTGCCCTTCCGTTTTCGGGAAGTCCCGCACGGCGCCGTGCGATTTTGCGGTCCACGGCACGCTTCAGCATTTGCTCCTGCAAATCCCAAGTGGGTTTGTAGGCGGCCTGGCCGAGATCGTGGACGTGAACTTTGGGTGTCATGCCATCTTGGCGAGCTCCCCCTTCAGGTAGTTGATGTGGCGGATGTCAACGGGGTCGACCCCTGCCTTCTCGGCCATCAGCAAGGACAACCAATCCCCCAAGTGCACAAGGTGCATCCAGCGCTGAAGTCGCGTAGCCCCCATCGCATCCACCTCTTCCACGGAGGCCCCAGCTTCGGAAAAGAGGTCCTTGCACAGCCGCATGCGCTCCGCCGTTCGTTCATGGTCTTCGCCGGTATGAAGGAACAGGGCCGCGATGCTTTCGTCTCCACTCTCCCAACCCACGAGCTCGTTGTGGTTCATCTCCGGAAAGACATGGTGGTTGCAGAGGCGCTTGGCGTTTTCATTGAGTTGCTGGCGCCAACGGATGAGTACGGGCTCGAGCGCGGCGTCCCCGTATAGCATGGGGGATTTTTCGGCCAGCAAATCGGCCCATCGGTCCGCTTGTGCCACAATCACATCGGACCGGTCCACCAGCATTTGAGCGGCGGCGTGCACATCTGACAAGACGTCGGGCGAATCAGATGGCACATGACCGAGCGCAGCGAAATGGTGGAGCAGCCCCGTCACCGCCCAACCGAATTGGGAGCGCGGCGGATGTCCGCCGGGCACGGTGAGCAGGGGCCAGCCATGTTGTGCGGCGAGTTCGCCGAGCCGCCCTCCCGAAGTCAGCGCCCTGACCTGTGCGCCTCTGGCAATGGCGGCTTCGAGGGCCGCGAGCGTCTCCTCGGTATTGCCGCTATAGCTGCAGGCGATGACGAGTGTGTCCGGCCCGACCCAAGCGGGGATGCGGTAGTCGTGGCCCGACGCGATGGGAATGCGCGCCGAGTCACTGAGCAAGCCGGAAAGGAAGCGGCCCCCGATGCCCGAGCCGCCCATTCCCAAAACGAGAATGTTGGTGTGGTTGGGGATGTCCGTTGGCAAGGGCTGGGCAGCCATGGAGGTGGCCGCTGCGGTCAGTTGGTCCGGAAAGGAAGCGATGAGGTCGCGCATGGTGTGCTGTTCACCGCTAATTTACGGAGGCGAGGACGGCGCGGAGCACCCTAATTTCGCCCGGGCAACCGCCCCTACCGATTCACCATGATCAGATCCGAACAGGAACGCGTCCGCCTGGACAGTCTTCAGCAGCTCCGCCAACTCGGCATTGACCCATATCCGGCAGCGGCCTATCCCGTGGACTCCCACGCCGCAACACTCGCCGCTGATTTCAATGAAGGCGAGGAAGTCTGCCTTGCCGGGCGGATTCTCTCCCGCCGCATCATGGGCAAGGCCTCCTTTGCCGAGCTGCAGGACGCCACCGGTAAAATCCAGATCTACCTGAACCGCGACGAGCTCTGCCCGGGTGAGGACAAGACGGCATACAACGTCGTTTTCAAGAAGTTGCTCGATCGCGGAGATGTTGTGGGCATCCAGGGCACCACGTTCACCACCCAGACCGGCGAACCGAGCGTCCTTGTGAAGGAACTCACCGTGTTGAGCAAGTCGATTCGTCCGCTGCCGTCTGTCAAGACCGATGAGGACGGCAATGTCCACGACGCCTTCACCGACCCTGAACTGCGCTACCGCATGCGCTACGTGGACCTGCTGGTCAACCCCCACGTCAAGCAAACGTTCGAGGCCCGCAGCAAGGTCATCCAAGCCATCCGCGAAAGCTTTACGGAGCAGGGTTGGCTGGAGGTGGACACCCCCGTCTTGCAGGCCATTCCCGGCGGCGCAGCGGCGCGCCCCTTCATTACGCACCACAACGCCCTGGACATCCCGCTGTACCTGCGGATTGCCAACGAGCTCTACCTCAAGCGGCTCATCGTCGGCGGGTTTGATGGCGTCTTCGAGTTTTCCAGGAATTTCCGGAACGAGGGCATGGACCGGACCCACAATCCCGAGTTCACCATCATGGAGTTGTACGTCGCTTACAAGGACTACCACTGGATGATGGAGACCATCGAGCAATTGCTTGGCCGCGTGTGCTCGGCCGTCCACGGATCCACCAAGACCACACTGGCGGGCAAGGAAATCGATTTCACACCGCCATACCGCAGGGTGACCATGCGCGACGCCATCCTCGAGCATACAGGCGTCGACATCGATAGCATGGACGAAGGCGGCTTGAGGCAAGCCTGTGCCAACCTTGACATCGAGGTGGACGAGACCATGGGCAAGGGCAAGCTCATCGACGAGATTTTCGGCGAGTGCTGCGAGGCGCATTACGTACAGCCCACATTCATTACGGACTATCCCGTGGAAATGTCACCGCTCACCAAGGTGCACCGCGACAAGCCGGGCTACACGGAACGGTTCGAGCTCTTCATCAACGGCACCGAAGTCGCCAATGCCTATTCGGAGCTCAACGACCCCATAGACCAGCGGGAGCGCTTCGAGGAGCAGGTCAAGCTCTCGGAACGCGGGGACGACGAGGCGATGTTCATCGACCAGGATTTCCTTCGGGCGTTGGAATACGGCATGCCGCCCACGAGTGGGGTCGGCATCGGCATCGACAGGTTGGTCATGATGCTGACGGACCAGACCTCCATCCAGGAGGTGCTCTTCTTCCCGCAAATGCGGCCAGAAGTCTTCCGAACCGGTCCCGATCTGGGTGCACTCGAAGCTTTGGGCATCCCTGCGGATTGGGCACCGCACGTGGCGGCGGCAGGGTACGACACACCCGAGGCCATCAAGGAAGCCAAGCCCGCGGCGCTTCGGGAAAAGCTCAACGGTTTCCGAAAGAAGAACAAACTGGACCTGCCCGCCCTGCAGATCGAGGAGGTTGAATCCTGGACTGGCGCATGATCCGTCTCTCCCCTTGTTTCCGAAGTTCCTGTGCGGTCCTTCTGGCTTCTTGGGTCCTGATTGGATGCGGGCAGCCTGATGCAGGCAGCGGTTCATCTAATCAAAAAGGTGCTGCGCCAGCAGACAGCGTCACCCTGGTTCTTTCCAAGTTTTATTCCAGTCAGAACTACCGTCATTGGTTGAACAGGCTGGCGGACGCTGACCCTCATCTGCAAAGGCCGCTTCGTTTTGTTCAGGCATACGGAATGGAGGAAACGGCATTGATGACGGAACTGGGTCGGGCACAAGCCGTGGTCCTGACCGGAGGCGAGGACATCCACCCCGGTCGATATGGACAGGCAGCGGATACCGTGCGATGCGGCAGGATCGACGAGGAACGGGACCGCGTCGAACACCGCTTGCTCGATCACGTTATCGCCACAGGCACACCTTGTCTTGGCGTATGCAGGGGGTTACAGGTCATGAATGTGCACGGCGGCGGCACGCTCAGACCTCACTTGCCTGACGACGGCTTCACGGGGCACCGAGGAGGTCGCCCAGGTGCCACATCCGACACCCTTCACCCTGTCTCGGTCAGCTTGGACTGGCACATGGGTGACGTTCATTTTGATCGCGGAGTGAGCGCCCAAGTGGTGAGTCATCATCACCAGGGCATTGGCAGGCTCGCATCGCGATTTGAAGCTTGGGCGCATGCTGAGGACAGCCTCATCGAAGGAATTCGTTGCACTGATACAACAGCGGTTCCCTTTCTGGTCGGAGTGCAATGGCATCCCGAGCGTTCGGACACGGGACAAGTTCTGACGGATGGTCTGGGTCGCGCGCTTCTGGGTGCCATGAAGGATGCCGAGCACCGCCTGGATTCAGGTCACTGACCCACTGCGGCCAATCGAAGCGCATCGTCCGATTCCAACTGGGCCATTTCTGCGAGCCGCTCGGCGCACAATTTGCGGAAGGCAACGGAAGCCTCTTCCCGTATGGGCGTCGATGGTGGGAAGTCTTCCTTGAGGTGGTCAACCTGGGCTCCATGCTTCCAAAACCTGAAACACACATGGGGCCCAGTAGCGAGCCCTGTGCTGCCTACGTAGCCGATGACGTCACCTTGCCTGACGGCCTGACCTTCCTTGACGTTCCTGCGGCTCATGTGCAGGTATTGCGTTGTGTAGGTGTCGTTGTGACGGATCTTGACGTATTTGCCATTTCCCTTGGTGTAGCTCGCCTGCGTCACCACACCGTCACCTACTGCGACAATTTCGGTGCCGTGGGGTGCCGCGTAATCCGTACCGAGGTGGGCTTTGACTTTTTTGAGAACGGGGTGGAATCGGCGCTTGTTGAATCGGCTGGAAATCCGACTGAACTCTACCGGTGATTTCAGGAACGCCTTCCGCAGACTCGCTCCGGTTTCATCGAAATAGTCCGCGCCATCGCCCTGGTCGAATGCAAAAGCGGGAAAGTTTCGTCCACGGTGGATGAATTCCGCCGAAACGATGCGCGGCAGGCCCACGGGTTGATCACTGACCCAGTCGCGCTCGTAAAGGATGCGGAAATGGTCGCCGGGCTGAATCCGACTAAAGTCAATCGTCCACGCATATACCTGGGACATGGAGTACGCGAGCGTAGTCGTGTGTCCAGCATCTTCCAAGGTTTGGTAGAGGCTGCCCATCACTTCGCCGGCCACGAACTTCCTGCGGGTTTCCGTTGGATAGCGTCCGCGCGAAACCCCGAGGTCGCCCTTGAGGTCGAAGACCACATATTCCCGCTCATCGATTCCGTAGACAAAGTGATGGGCGGTGGAGTCCTCCTTCGAATAGAACAGCCACCAGGGACGCCCTTCTCGCATGCGGCGCACATCGTACTCATCGCGATGTTCTGTCGCAATGTGGTGCAAGGTGGATGGGCTCACGCCCACAGGGGAAAGCAAATGAGACAGGCTCTGTCCGGAACGCACTTGGCCTTCAGATACCAGCCATTGCAGGGAGTCTGTTTTCAGGCCAAACCGATGGGCCATCTTCTCTTCCTCAGAAACCAATTCCTGAACCGACGGAGCCATGAAGGAAAGGAGAGGAGCAGACGATTCGCTTTGCGTTGCATTGCCGCATCCAGCCCAAACGCCCAAGACCATCATCAGAGGCAGGAGGGGGAACTGTCGTGATGTAGCGTGCATGGACATTACAGAATTCGCACAACAAACATGTGCCGTTCGGGTCCTTGAACGGACCCCAATCGAAAAAGTTTTGCCTGCGTCGGGTTTTAACGTCTTCGGACCTTCACTTGTGCCCGATGTGCGTCATCACCCATTTGCGGCCCCATTCGGCTTGCTCTTCTGAATTCCAGAGTTCAGGGAAGAAGATGACCTGCTGGAACCGGGGAGGCAAGTACTGCTGCCAATTGGTTCCACCTGTAGCCGCAATGTCGACGGGGTCCTTCTGCAAATGCCGCACGGCACTCCGATAATGGGAGAGGGGCCAATGGACATTCACCAGTTCATCCAATGAGCGCAAGGCATCCTTCAATTCAGGGGAACGGTCTGACTCCGGGAGGTCGTGCCATTTTTTTCGCAGGTTGGAATGGAACCGTTCTTCGGCAAAGGCGACGATTTGGTTCCGGTACTTGGTTTCAAACTGCTTGAGGGTCAGCGTAGGCTTTCCGGAGGCCAATTCAGTGGCTCCCCGCCGCCAATACAATTCATCGAACATGGATTCCACATCCTCGAATCCATGCCCTTTTCGAGGGGCCCGCAACTCGACATGGACGAGTTGGTCCATGGATGTGCAGGCCAATTCCACCATGCGGTATTGAACGCTCTGGAATCCGCTCGAGGGCAGAAGGGACATCCGGAATTTCAGGAATTGGCCCCGATCCAGTCCGTCTACCATGACATCGAAGCTGTCTACGAGAACTTGGAAGTATCGGTTGATGCGCTGCACCCGTTCCAACATCTCTGATCCGCTTGGATTGGAGGATTGATGCAGTTGAGCCAATTCGTGCAGGGCCAGTTTGAAGTAGAGTTCGGTAGTCTGGTGGTAGACGATGAAGATTTCCTCGTCGGGAAAGGGAGTCACCGGGTTCTGCAGGCTGAGCAGTGTGTCCAGGCTGATGTAGTCCCAATAAGTGGGAAAGTCGGCATACAACAGCCCGTCGAGGTAGGACACGAGGTCCTGACCCATGGCGGCATATTTGTCCCTCAATTGCTCGAGTCGCTCAAGTACCGCGGGCTCGAAAGTGTGTTTATCGGACATGGGGACGAATTTACTGCGCACCGGTTGCGATTGGCGCTCTGGAATGGGCTACAAGCTCCAATCGGAGAGAACCCACGAGGAGGTCCGTCTTTACCAGGACAGGGATTCGGTGGACATCTGCACTGATGTAAACGGTCAGGTCGTCTTCGTCCTTCCAGATCCGCCCTTCCATCACCACAGGCTGGAATGACCAACAATCAAAGGTTCCCGCATTCACTTTGATGCGCTCAGAACCGGTCTTTCTCGCGCGCACGAGGTGCACTTCACCGTCGAGAAACGTCGGAATTTCCACCAGTCCACCGTCGGGGATGGAATCCAGCGGCAATTGCCTGGCGAATTGGAAGGAAGACACCAGGTCCTGACAGAACGCAGGCAGGACTTGATGCCGGGTTCCCTTGGCATCTTCTGTGGTCGCGAGGCGTCGACCCGGATAAAAACGGATGTCTCGTTCCAGCCGGTAACCTCCTTCGCGCACACTGCGGATGAACCGATGGGGGAACAGGCCTTCGGCATCCACATGGGATTCATAGTGGTCTCGGACCTTGAAAACCCAGTCCAGTGCCCCTGTGCTGCGACCGGCTCCGACGACCCGGAGGGTTTTTCGTCCTTCGTATTCCGGTCCCATTTCTGTTCGGAGCTCCGCTTCTCCGGCTTGAATGAGTCCGTACCGCACGGAGTAGCGCAGATGCTCTGCGGAGTCCTTTCGCATCCTGGCCAATGTTCGGAGGGGAAGGTCGGGCAAGGCCAGGGCGGAATCAGCAGAAATGAGTTCCGGGCGCCAATGGTCAACTGGAATTCGAGCAGAATCCGATTGCTCCCACGAGCAAAGCGCTGAAGCCCCGAGGAGGCAGTAAACGAGAGCGGTTCGCATGACCATGGCGCACCGGAATCAAATTCGGTGCCGAAAATGCCCGTCAGTCCTGACCGAGGTGGGCGATGCACTTGAGCTCCACCGCGATGGGGGTGGGCAATGCGTTGATTTCCATGGTAGTACGGCAAGGGCGCCGCGCCGGGTCCACGCCCTCAAAATGCTCGCGGTACACGCGGTTCCACGTTGCGAAGTCGCGTTGCATGTCGGTGAGGAACACGGTGATGTCGACCAGGTCCTCCCATTTGGCACCCTCGGACTCGAGGATGGCCTTGACATTGGCCAGTACGCCCCGCGCCTGTGCCTCGAAGTCAAAGGCCGTGAAGTTGCCGTTGTGGTCCTGCGTCAATCCAGGCACGCCTTCGTCGTGGGTGCCACTGCCGGGTATGCGCGGTCCGACACCGCTCAGGAAAAGCAGGTCGCCTACGCGGCGGGTCAAGGGATACAGTCCGACGGGTTTGGGGGCGTTGCTCATGGATGGGGTTGAACTTGGGTTGGCGTCAATTTTGGATGGGCCCATGCCCGGTCAGCCGTGCATGGTTTCTTTCTTGCCGTAGTTCTGAATGACTTCGGCTTCGTGTTCCAGGAACTGTTGCCAACGGGCATCGACGTCGATTCGGCCACCGTATTGGCGAGCAAATCCGATGAATGTCGTGTAGTGCTGCGCCTCGCTGACCATCAACCCGTGGTAGAAGGTTTTGAGGTCCTCGTCGGCAATGCGTTCCGACAACATGCGGAACCGCTCGCAGCTTCGGGCCTCGATCATGGCGGCCAGCAACAGCCGGTCGACCAATTGTTCCTCTCGGCTTCCTCCTTTCTTGATGAAGGCGGCAAGGTCGTGGATATAGGGGTCCTTGCGCTCCGGCCCCAGCGTCCAGCCCCGCTGCTTGATTTTCTCGACCACCATGCCGAAGTGCTCCATCTCCTCCATGGAAATGCGGGTCAACTCCTCGACCAGGTCCGTGAGTTCTGGGTAGCGGACAATGGTGGAAATGGCGTTGGATGCGGCCTTCTGTTCGCACCAGGCGTGGTCCGTCAGCACCTCGCTGATGTTTGACTCAACCAACTTGACCCAACGGGGGTCGGTGGGCAGTCTGAGTCCGAGCATGACGCTTTCGCTTCCTTCGCCCATGGCTCAGCTGTTCATGGCGTCCTCGATGGCTTCGGCCTCCACGGGGATGTCGCCCATCAGGTCATCGAATCCATCCTCGCGGATCACGATGTCGTTTTCCAGGCGGATGCCGAGTCCCTCTTCGCGGATGTAGATCCCGGGCTCCACCGTGAAAATGTGTCCGGCTTGAATGGGCTCGTGCCACAGGCCCACGTCGTGGACGTCCAAGCCGATGAAGTGCGAGGTGCCGTGCATGAAGTACTTCTTGTAAGCGGGCCATGCAGCGTTTTGCTTTTCGACGTCGTGCCGGTCGATCAGGCCGAGGCCGAGGAGCTGGGCCGTCATGAGGTCCCCGACTTCCTTGTGGTAATCGAGCAGGCTGACACCGGGACGCAGGAGTTTCATCGCATCGCGCATCACGCTGAGCACCGCGTCGTAAACCTTGCGCTGGCGGTCTGTGAACCGACCCGAGACGGGCAAGCAACGCGTCATGTCACTGGCATAGTTGCCGTACTCGGCGCCCACATCCATCAGCAGCACGTCTCCGTCCTGGCAGACCGCACTGTTCTCGATGTAGTGCAGCACACAGGCGTTGGCCCCGCTGGCGACGATGGGGGTGTAGGCGAATCCTCGGGAACCCTTGCGCACAAACTCGTGCAGGTATTCGGCCTCCACCTCGAATTCCGTGACGCCGGGCTTCACGAATTTCATCACGCGGTTGAATCCATCACGGGTGATGCCGCAAGCGTGGCGCATCCGCTCGATTTCCTCTTCGCTTTTCACACTGCGGACGCGGTGCAGGATGGGGGCACTGCGCTCAATGCGAATGTGGGGATAGGTTTCGGTGAACCATTTATTGAACCGGGCTTCACGGGTTTCCACCACGATTTTGGCCCGCGTGTGCTCGTTCTGGTGGAGATAGCAGCAACTGCACTCGGTCACGAGACGCTGTATGGTCCGATCCAGCATGGAAAGCCACTGGACGTTTCGGACCCCGGTCTGCGCCGTGGCTTGTTCTTTGGTCAGCTTGGCGCCTTCCCAGATGGCGATTTCCTCATTGGTCTCCGTGACAAACAGGATCTCGCGGTCCGCAGGATTGTGGGCGTCAGGGAAAACCAGCAGCACCGTTTCCTCCTGGTCCACCCCCGTGAGGTGCAGCATGTTGGAGTCCTGGCGGAAGGGCAGGGTGCCGTCCGCGCTGGTGGGATAGGTGTCGTTGGAACTGAACAGGGCCATGGCGCCTGGACTCAGGGCATCGCAAAAGGCGTTGCGGTTGCGGATGTAGTTCTCTGCAGAAAGGGGCGAATAGCGCAGCATGGCCCCGAAGTTACGGAGCGTCAGGGCCGCACCGCACGCAACAGTGAACCCGTGGGCAGGATTTGCCCGGTTCCGCTTTTCAGGCACAATTCACCCGCTTCCATCGCGGCATCCGGCAGGGCGGACTGCCATAGGTTTTGCAAGGTGGAAGGACTCAATCCTGAGTAGGTGTTCATGATCACGGCCCCGCCCGGCGCCACGACGCTTGCGGCGGCTTCGATGAGCCTGAGGACCTGGTCCTCCAACTTCCATTTCTCGCCTTTCGGTCCCAGTCCCCAGGAGGGCGGGTCCATGACGATCAAATCATAGGTGTTGCCGCGCCGGGCTTCCCTCTCAGTGAACTTCAAGGCGTCCTCCACACACCATCGGATGCCTTCCAGACCGGACAATTCCATGTTCATCCGCGTCCAGGTCACCACCTGTTTGATGGCGTCCACGTGTGTGACCTCAGCGCCAGCCGCCCTTGCGGCCAAGGAAGCCCCGCCGGTGTAGGCAAATAGGTTGAGCATGCGTTTGCCGGGACCCAGGCGATCGGCAATCCAGTCCCAGTTGGCTCCCTGCTCCGGAAAGATGCCGACATGCTTGAACCGGGTCATTTCCAGCGAAAAATGGAGGGAATTGCCCGATGCCAAAGGATACTGGATTTCCCAATTGTCCGGGACGCTTTGAAGGGGCATCCAATGTCCTTTCGTGCGTCCTGTGGGGGCGAACTCAGCAGCGGCCATCCCACGCCACTCCTGTTCCGACAAGCCGGGAGCCCAGATGGCGTGGGGCTCCGGGCGGATCAGGACCAGGTCGCCAAAGCGCTCGAGGCGCTTGCCATTTCCACAGTCCAGCAACTCGTGGTCGCGCCACCGCGTCGGAAACCAACGGTGCAGGGACCGGGCATCCTCCGGGGTGGGGTATGAGTCTTGGGCCATGGGACCGCGAAGTTCGCAACAGGAGGGTGACAATGTTTGGATTTGCGTGTCGAATCGCCCCGCGACAGACCGACCTTGCAGTAAATCGATCGACGTACATGGCGGGCAAGCGAAAAGCTGGAGGGAAGAATGAGGGGAAGCGCAAGCCGGGCAAGCATTCCGGAGGGGCACATCGGCGAGGGTCCGGCCGACCGGATGCCGGGCCTGTGGGTGGCGGTCAGCGCCTCAGTGGTGCGAGCCGATACCTGGCCGATGTGATGGAGGTCTTCCGCAAGCTTCCGGGCCGCCCCATGAATGCGCGTCAAGTGGCGAGCACCATGGGCATCGCGGATCGGGACATCCAGGAAATGCTGCACCTGCTGATGCGCGAGCAGACTAGCAAGCGCAAGTTGGTTGAGGTCGGTCGTGGGAGGTTCATGCTGCCGGAGAGTGCGTCGTCCGGTCGCAATTCAGGCAGTGGAAAGGACCGCGGCGGACGCGGTGGATCCGCTGAGAATTCCGGCAAGGCGCTGCAAGGGACCATCCAGATTTCGGCCTACGGAAAGGGATACGTCAGCATACCTGGCGAATCCGACGACATCATGATCCCCAAGGGCCACACGGGTACGGCTTTCTGGGGCGACACCGTGGAATTGGGTTGGATGCGAAGGGGGCGCAAGGAGGTTCCGTATGTGGCCGAGGTGGTCAAGCGCGCGCGGGACCTGTATGTGGTCATGCTCGAGCCCGTCAAGGATTACGCTTTTGGCATTCCCACTGACAAGCGGCTGCACCGCGACTTCCTGATTCCCGCGCGGTTCCTGCACGACGCACCGACCGACGTGAAGGTGGCGGTTCGCCTTCAGGACTGGGCCTCGCCGGATGACCCGCCCATCGCTGAGGTAGTGGAAGTCCTCGGCGCGCCCGGCGTCCACGAAGCGGAGATGCACGCCATCCTGCTGGAGTTCGGATTGCCCTATCACTTTCCTGAAGAGGTCGAAGCTGAGGCAGCGAAGATTCCCACGGAACTTCCAGCGGCAGAGATCAAGAAGCGACGCGATTTCCGCGACATCACCACGTTCACCATCGACCCCGAAGACGCCAAGGATTTCGACGATGCCTTGAGCATTCGCGACCTGAAAAACGGCAACCTCGAGGTCGGCGTGCACATCGCGGATGTGACCCATTACGTGCGCCCCGGTGGGCTCATCGAGGAAGAGGCCGTGGAGCGCGCTACCAGTGTGTACCTCGTGGACCGGACGATTCCCATGCTGCCAGAGGTCCTGTCAAACAACCTTTGTTCGCTGCGCCCCAACGAGGACCGCTTTGCCTTCAGCGCGGTCTTCGAGCTCGACAAGGATGGCATGGTCGTGAAGGAGTGGTTCGGTCGCACGGTCATCCATTCCGACCGCAGATTTACTTATGCTGAAGCGCAGGAGCGCCTGGAAACCGGGGAGGGAGACTTGGCCGACGAGGTCCGGCGATTGGATCGCCTTGCCCGAAAAATGCGCGCGCGACGGTTCAAGGCGGGGGCCATTGATTTCGACACGGAAGAGGTGCGTTTCCGGTTGGACGACAACGGCAAGCCTGTGGAGGTGATGATCAAGCGGATGATGGACGCCAACCGTCTCATCGAGGACTACATGCTCCTTGCCAACGTCCGGGTGGCAAAGTGGATTGCGGGTTGCAAAGGCCAGCACCCACCCGGCGGAGTGTACCGCGTTCACGATTCACCTGATCCCACAAAACTGAAATCGCTGCGGATGTTCGTGGCGCAGTTCGGTTACAAGATGGCGGACACGGAGCCCGGCCAGGCCCATCGCGCGATCAGCCAATTGCTGAAGATGGCGCAAGGCACACCCGAAGAGCCCATCATCAAACAGATGGCCATCCGGTCCATGGCCAAGGCGGAATACGCCACCGACAACATTGGCCACTATGGCCTGGCGTTTGAGCACTACACGCACTTCACCTCGCCGATCCGCCGCTACCCCGACATGATGGTGCACCGCAGCCTCCAGCATTACCTCGACGGGGGTGGGAGCATCGATACATCGACGCTCGACGGCCCCTGCGCCCATAGCAGTGAGCGCGAGAAGCGGGCAGCGGAAGCCGAGCGGGCCAGCATCAAGTACAAGCAGGTGGAATTCATGGGCGCCCAGCTCGGCGCCGAATTCACCGGTGTGGTGAACGGAATCTCCTCCAAGGCGGTCTACATCGAATTGAAGGAAAACAAATGCGAGGGCTACGTTGACATAAAAGGCATATCCACGGATCGGTTTTCCGTGGACCCCGAGCGGCAGTGCCTCGTGGGTCTGCATACCGGACAGATCATTGGGATGGGGCAGGAAGTGCGCATCCAAGTGGTCCGCGCCGACGTGCAGCGCAGGGAATTGGAATTCGATTGGCTCGGAACCGTCAGCTAGGCGCGCAGGCAATGCGTATTTTCGCATCGTCACGCGGCGGCGTGCCATGCGCTCTTAGCTCAGTTGGTTAGAGCAGGGGACTCATAATCCCTGGGTCGCGGGTTCAAGTCCTGCAGGGCGCACCAGAAGTTGGGGTCAGAGCAGCTGGCTCAACAACAGAATGAGGTCGGACGTTGTGATCATGCCGTCGCCATTCAAATCGTACATGGCGTTGGCCTTCGTCACAGGCTGCATGAAGTTGGCCAGGAGTTGAAGAAGATCGCTCAGGGTCATGTTTTCCTGTTTTTCTCGGTGCAAATTTCCGTTTTCAACGACCTAAAGAGGTGAAGGGAACGTTATCCATTTGCACCATCAAATTTACCAAAAAATAGACAAACAGATAAGAAATTAAGACAAAATTAATATTATCTCCGTCAACACCAGGTGACGGGACTTCAAAATCACAGGGGTCTTGTCTTGCTTCGGGAATGCAGAGTTGGCGTATCTTCGCCCCCCTTTTCGGGCAATTAGCTCAGTTGGTTCAGAGCGTTCGCCTCACACGCGAGAGGTCACTGGTTCGAATCCAGTATTGCCCACCCCGCCCAAGGGGCCTTACCCCCAACCCAAGGCCCCGGCCCCGCTCCCGATAGGACGCGGGGCTTTTTTCTGCGGCTTCGCAGCGGGCGATGTTTCTTTGCCGCACGGCCCCGTAGTTCAACGGATAGAATAAGCGTTTCCTAAACGTTTGATCCAGGTTCGATTCCTGGCGGGGCTGCCAATTTTGAGCCGCATACGGTCACTGCTACAACGAGCCCTTTGACGGAATCCAGATCCACGCCCCCACGCCTTGACGGTTCTTGGCAGCGGCTGCTTGGCGGCTCCGGCAGGGTGCTTATCCTTAAAGTCGCCGGAGCCTTTGGCGGATTCCTGTTCTCTTTGCTGGTCGCCCGGAAATTCGGTGACGACGCCCTGGGCAGGGCGGAATTGTTCGTCCTGGCCATTACTGTCGGCTCAACGCTGCTGCGATTGGGCGCCGAAGGCGCAGTGGTCAAGTTGTTCAGTGGATGGTCCTCTGGGGGACAGTATGCGCGCATTGCCCAGCGATTCAAGGGTTGGTCTTGGCCGATGTGGGCCGTGGCGGGTGCGGTCATTTTGGTGGGGGTCCTTGCTCCCATGGACCTCATCCTGATTCGCCTCGATGGCTGGTTGGGATTGGCCATCGGTGCGTGGGTTCTGATCGGGTGGTCCGGTGAAGCATTGCGCGGAACAGGGCGTGTGGGATGGTACGCTTTGCTCCAGCCCGGTTGGTGGATGCTGCTCGCCGGGATCTTCATGGTGCTGCTCGGCATGAAGCCAGTTCCCGCCTTGTCCGTTACGGGCTGCGTGCTGGCCCTGTTGGGCATGGCTGGCGCCATGTCCTTGTTTGCCCGACAGGCCGGGAAGGAGGGTCGGTTGCTTCAGCCGGGAGCCTATGCTGACAGTCAAGCCATGATGAGGTTGGCGGGTCCGATTTGGCTGGGCAGCATGTTGCACCTCGTTTTGAGTTGGGCAGACACTGCGCTCATTGCGGCGTGGTTGTCCGAGTCTGATGTCGCCCACTACCGGTCGGCTTTTCGGTTGGCGGCGCTGCTGACCTTCACGCAATTTGCCGTCAATGCACTGGGAGCTCCCACTTTTGGCGCGCTCCATTCACAAGGCGACATGGAGGGTTTGCGCCGCGCGGTCCACCGCATTGGATGGATGAACACAGCCGTCGCATTGCCCGGATTGTTGTTTCTCGTCGTTTTGGGCTCTTGGTTGCTGGGCTTGTGGGGCCCGGCTTTTGCGCAACCGCATGTCTGCCGCGCGCTGTTGATTCTCGCTGCGGGCCAGTGCATCAATGCCTTGTGCGGCCCCGTGATGTACCTGCTGAACATGACAGGAGGCGAAAGGGCGGGCTTGGCGATCCTGGCCGTTTCAGCTGCGGCGCAACTGAGTGCAGCAGCCTTTCTTGTCCCGGAAATGGGGCTGGTGGGAGCGGCCTGGTCGGCGGCTTTGGGGATGTTGTTTTGGAATGCCCTCGGCGTGGTCTACATCCGCAGGCAACACGGGTTCTTGATGATTTCACTGCTGAACGGATGGTGGAAGCGAAGCTGAACTTCTTTCTCATCGGGGCCCCCAAGGGAGGGACCACCCTCGTCCACGAGAGGCTGTCCCTCCATCCCCAGGTCTTCCTCAGCCCGGTCAAGGAACCGAACCACTTTTCCGTCGACATAGATCCTTCGCGGTTTTCGGTCGCCTTCAGGGCCAACACCAAATTGGATGCGGCTGCCTACCTGTCGAAAAAACCGCTGGTTGCCAGGCAAGTGGGCTTTTTTCAAGACCCGGTCCAGTATGCGGAACTGTTTGAAGGGGCCGGTCCGGAGCACATCGCGGTCGGAGAATGCAGCACCTCTTATCTCTGGTCAAAAGAGGCCGCGAACCGCGTGGCCCAAGCCCATCCGAGGGCGCGAATTCTGGCAGTACTTCGGAATCCTGTGGAGCGATTGCACTCCCACTGGCTGATGGCGCGCAAGTATGGGTTCACGGATTTGGACTTGATGGACGCGGTAGAGGCAGATCGGTCGCACGCCCACCCAGGCTGGGGACAAAGCGAGTTGTTCGTCGAGGCAGGATTGTACGCTGAACAACTGCATCGGTGGCTCAGAGAATTTCCTCGGGAGCGGGTGAAAATTCTGTTCAGCGAACAATTGTCTGACCCGAATGCCTGGGAAGAGCTGCAGCAATGGCTCGGTTTGGATGGCCCGATTCCCGAATTGAATGGAAACAGGTCCAATCCAGCAGGAAGGGCGAGGATGGAGGGGCTGAACCATTGGGTGACCCGTTTGGGCATGAAGGAAGCCGCGGGGCGCATGGTTCCGCAGTTTTTGAAGCTTGGACTCAAGCGGATCTGGTATACCGATGAGGGATTGCCCGGGCTTTCAGATGCCGACCGAGCTGCACTTTGGCCCTTGTTCGAGTCGGACGTTGAGGAGCTCGAGATATTGCTCGACATCGACCTTGCACATTGGCGGCCTTGATTTTTTCGTAGTCGTTTGCGGCACAGTGGGGTGAGGGGTGTATTCTTGTTCCGGATTTTCCATTGAAGGAGTGCCAAACTTGTTCGACAGTTGGGTGAAGCCGGCCTTGCAGCGCCGGTGGAAGCAGATTCGGCTCTGAGTCGACCGTGATGCTGCGGAATCGCGCCTCGGTATGAGGAGCGTCCGCTCGTCCCTTCCCCTTTTCACCCCCTTTCGAACCCCTATGAAAACAAGGTATCTCGACCTGATCGAGCAAACTTTCGACTGGCCCCAGGACGAATTCGTACTCGAAGGCGACAGTCTCCATTTCCACGGCATTGACCTGATGGACCTCGTGGAGCGTTACGGCACTCCTCTGCGTTTCACCTACCTGCCCCGCATCGGCGAGAGCATCCGAAAGGCCACAGGTTGGTTTACCGAAGCCATGGACAAGCTGGGCTACCAAGGCGCCTACCACTACTGTTACGTGACGAAAAGCTCACATTTCCGCCATGTCACAGAGGAGGTGTTGCGGCATGGCGCCCGCCTGGAAACGAGCAGCGCTTTCGACCTGGACATCGTTCGGTCGCTGGAGGGGAGCGGTCATTTGGACCGCAAGGCCACGGTGGTTTGCAACGGCTTCAAGACCCGGGCATACGTGGACCGGATCGCGGCCCTGCATTCGGAGGGGTTCACCGGAATCCTGCCCGTTCTGGACAACGAGCTGGAATTCGAAATGCTGAGTGAGGCGGTGAAATCGCCCATAGACGTTGGACTTCGCATTGCATCGGAGGAGGAGCCCAAATTCGAGTTCTACACTTCTCGCCTAGGAATGGGATACCGGCGCATCGTGCCTTTCTGGCGGGAGCACCTGGCGGACCATCCGAATCTCAGGCTGCGCATGCTCCACTTCTTCGTGAATACAGGCATTCGGGACACGGCATACTATTGGAACGAGCTGCGCAAGGCATTGGACGTGTATTGCCTGCTGAGAAAGGAATGTCCTCAATTGACGGCACTCAACATCGGCGGCGGGCTTCCCATCAAGAATTCCCTGGGCTTCGAATACGATTACAGCTACATGATCGAGGCCATCCTCGAACAGATCATGGTACACTGCAGTGAACAGGGGGTTCCCGTTCCGGACATCTTCACGGAATTCGGCTCTTTCACGGTGGGAGAGGCCGGAGGAACGCTCTTCAAGGTCCTGTATCAGAAGCGCCAGAATGACCGGGAGCGCTGGAACCTCATCGATTCGAGCTTCATGACGACCCTTCCGGACACCTGGGCGATCAACAAGCGTTTCATGATGCTGCCCGTCAACCGCTGGGAGGACAACTACGAGCGGGTATTCCTGGGAGGGTTGACCTGCGACAGCGATGATTACTACAATTCGGAGCAGCACCTCAATGCGATATACCTGCCCAAGTTCAGCCCGGAGAAACCGCTGTACCTCGCCTTCTTCAACACTGCGGCGTATCAGGACAACATTGGGGGCCACGGGGGCGTGCACCATTGCTTGATTCCCGGACCCAAGCATGTGCTGTTGAACCGGGATGCGGAGGGCCGTCTGCAGGCGGAGGTTTTTTGCGACGAGCAGCAGGGGGAAGACGTACTCGCCCTGCTTGGATACGGCCAGCAGCGTTCGGAAGCCGTCCTTTTGGAGGACGAGGCGAGCAACAAGGCCAAACAAGCGGAGTCCCGGCGCAAGGCTTTTCGGGCGTCCCAATCGGTCCGACAATGATGGTTTCCATGCACAACGAGCCGGATTTCCACCCTCCCACTTTGGGCATACGGCATTATGCCGGAGAGCCCGTACTGACGGATGGCCGCCTTCCCCGTGCCGTGATCCTGCCTGTGCCCTATGATGGGACGAGCACTTGGGGAAAGGGGGCGGACAAAGGACCGGATGCCATGTTTGAGGCACTCGAGAACATGGAGCTGTTCGACATCGAGTCTGGCTCCGAAGTACACGGTGAGGGCATTGCCATTCTGGAGGCCCTTCCGCTGGAGGTGGATGGCGTGGCAAAGTCTCCTGAGCAGGTTTGCGCGGATGTCCGAGGGGAAGTAGGAAAGTGGATGGGAAAAGGGGTCATGCCCATTGTGGTAGGGGGTGAGCACAGCGTCAGTATCGGAGCGATTCAGGCCTGTGCGGCTGCAGAGCGGGGATTGGCAGTCTTGCAGTTGGATGCACACAGCGACTTGCGGAGCACCTTCCATGGATCCGCTTGTAACCACGCTTGCGCTATGCATTGGGCTGCGACACATGCCCGACTCGTTCAGGTGGGGATCCGCAGCACGGAGGCCGAGGAGCGCCACTACGAGCAAGAAGGCAATGTCTTTCACGGAGCGCATTGCCATGCTGCTGCCGACGCCGATTGGATCGCGGCTGCTGTCGACAGATTGGGGCCTGCGGGTACCCCGCTCTACATCACCGTGGACCTGGACGTTTTTGACCCTGCCTACCTGCCGGAAACCGGGACGCCTGAGCCCGGGGGGTTGAATTGGTACCAGGTCATCGGGCTCATCAGGACAGCGGCAGAACGGCACCGCGTTGTCGGATTTGACATTGTGGAGCTCGCCCCCCGGATGGAGCGCAGCCCCAGTGCATTCACCGCAGCGAAACTCTTGCACAAGATGTTGACCTACGTGCTGGAACCCGAGCCCATTGCCGAGCCAAAATCCACCTGAAATGGAGCAGAAACCGTTTGTCCGCGCCTTTGCGGATCGCCATTATCGCCACTTCAACGCCGCTGTGATCCCTGAGGCTGCGCAGGCGTACGACACTTGCTTGCAGAGCGGAGGAAGAATGATGATTACCCTCGCAGGCGCCATGAGTACGGCTGAATTGGGCCGCAGCCTCGCAGAGATGATCCGCCGGGATAAGGTGCACATCATCAGCTGTACCGGAGCCAACCTCGAGGAAGACGTGATGAACCTTGTCGCGCACAACCACTACGAGCGGGTACCGCATTACCGTGACTTGTCGCCCGCCGAGGAGCAGGCGTTGCTCGACCGCGGACTGAACCGCGTAACGGATACGTGCATCCCGGAGGAGGAGGCTTTTCGCAAGCTGGAGGGGGTGATGGTGGATCTGTGGAAGGAGGCCGAGCTGAGCGGCGAAAGGAAGTTCCCACACGAGTTCTTCTACGAGGCTCTTTTGGGTGGACAACTGGACGACGCTTTCCAGATCGATCCGGCCGACAGTTGGATGCACGCAGCGGCCGAGAAGGGACTTCCCATCGTCTGTCCGGGCTGGGAAGACAGCACGCTGGGCAACATCTTCGCCGCCCACTGCCTGGAGGGAGATGTCCAACCCGGAACGGTCAAAAGCGGCATCGAGTACATGATGTACCTCGCGGATTGGTACACGCAGACGACTCAGGAGACCGGACAGGGCGTTGGCTTCTTCCAGATTGGCGGCGGGATAGCGGGCGATTTCCCCATCTGTGTGGTGCCCATGCTGCATCAGGACCTCGGCAGAACCGGTGTTCCACTGTGGTCCTATTTCTGCCAGATTTCCGACAGTACCACGAGTTACGGGAGCTACTCGGGAGCGGTTCCCAATGAAAAAATCACATGGGGCAAACTCGGCGTTGAGACGCCCCGATTCGTCATCGAATCGGATGCCACCATCGTGGCGCCGCTGTTTTTCGGCTGGCTGCTCGATTGGTGACCCCTCAAATCCAGACTTACCGTGAAACGCATCATCAAGAATTACAACAACGTAGAGGCCCATCACCTCGACCTCATCGGGTCGGCTTTTCCCGAAGGATTCAGTGACGACGATCTGCAGTCCATCAACCTGTCAGATGGGCGCATCATGCGCTGTCTTGAGATCCGAACAGACGAGGCCATCTACCTTTTCAGGATCGACAGAGCCATGCTCGAAGTACTCGAAGAGAACATGGATGAGGGATTCGACCTGGACAACATCGATGAGGAAGCCTTGGAGGAGGACTGACGCTGCTACATCGTATATTCGCCGTCCGAATTCAGCAAGAGGGTCATTAGCTCAGCTGGTTCAGAGCGCTGCCTTGACAGGGCAGAGGTCACTGGTTCGAGTCCAGTATGACCCACAGGAAACCCGGCCACCGTGCCGGGTTTTTCTTTGGAAGACGCTTCGGCAAGTAAAGCGGGGGCAAAATCCCCTCAAAAGGGGAGTCGCTGTAGATGGTTCATGTGCGAGGTTTGCACCATGGATCTCAAGAGACTGAGTGACCTCGAAGCCAGCCAGCGCGGCAAGCTCACCCGAATCGACGCCCCGGAAGGGATGTTGGCTCTGATGGAAATGGGTTGCGTGGTCGGCGAAGACATCGAAGTCCGGCACATTGCTCCATTGGGAGACCCCATGGCCGTGACCACAGGTGGAAACGTAGTCACCCTTCGCAAGGAGCAGGCAGAGCTCATGTGGGTCGAGCCCATCAGCTGATCAAGCCGTACGTCATCCAGGCAGCCAAGTAAGCCAACAGGGTCATGCCCAGTGCTTGCAATGCTGCAATGTTCCAGCTTCCCAGTTCTTGTCGGACGATGGCTATCGTCGAGATGCACTGCATGGCAAGCATGTAGAAAACGATGAGCGACATCGCAGTGGCGGTCGTAAGGATGGGCTTTCCGGTATCCGGGTTCAATTCGCGACCGAGGCGCTCCTTCAGTTGCCCGATGCCTTCGTCGCTGTCTGGCGCGGCATAAAGGGTGGCCATGGTTCCCACGAACACCTCGCGGGCGGCAAAGGACGCAATCAGCGCAACCCCCATGCGGCCATCATAACCGAGAGGGGCAATGACCGGCTCAATGAATGCGCCCATGCGGCCTGACCAAGAAGCATCCATGCGGGCAGCGGACCATTCTCGCTGTATTTGCGCCTTTTCAGAGACGGCAACAGGACCGGAAACCGCTTCGTTTTGTTCCATGCGTTCCGCATATTCGGAATCGATGGCTTCGAAGCCTCCGGGTGACGTGTTGGACAGCACCCAAAGCAGGATCGAAACGACGACGATGACCTTGCCAGCACCTTCGATGAAGGCGCGCGCCTGCATCCAAATCTGTTCCAGTGTTCGCCGCAGGGAGGGAACACGGTACGGGGGCCATTCCTGCAGAAATTGAGTGGGCGCTGATTTCGGAATCCCTCGGTTCAGTGCCCAAGCCAACAAGAGTCCCGCAAACAGTCCGGCGGCATATATACCGAAGAGAAAGACCCCCTGAAGGTTCAACAGGCCACCCGGTCCCCAGGGCGTGGAGGGTACGACGAACCCGATGAGAAAAAGGTACACGGGCAGGCGGGCCGAACAGGTCATCCACGGCGTGATGAGGATGGTGAGCAGCCGCTCCCTTTTTCCAGGGATGGTTCGGGCGCCCAAAATGGCAGGAATGGCGCAGGCAAACCCGCCCAGCAGAGGAATGGCAGAGCGCCCATCCAATCCCAGTGCCCGCAGCCAGCGGTCGTTCATGAAGGCCACCCGGGTCATGTATCCGCTTTCTTCAAGAGCGGCAATGGCCCCAAAAAGAAGGGCGATCTGAGGAACGAAAATGACCACACCTCCGAGGCCGGCCAAAAGCCCATCGACCAAAAGGTCTGTCCACCAGCCTTCGGGCAGCGCAGACCTGGAGACTTCCATCATCCATCCCATGCCCTCATCAATGCGGTCCATGGGCCAAGTCGCCCATGAATACACGGCCTGGAAAATGAGGAAGAACACGGCCATCAGAATCATGGGCCCGAGAAAGCGGTGGGTCAATGCCCGGTCCAAACGGGCACTGATGTTTCTGCTGGCCGGCGGGTTCTGCCCGAGTGCTTTTGTGGCAATGCTCCGCACTTGTCGGCTTCTATGTGCTGCCTCGCCCAATTGGAGCTCAGAAGCACCACAGCCTGTGGCAGTTCGGACCGTTTGCAACGCCTCGCGCGCCTCCTTGGACAACCATTCGGGCAGATCGTCCGAGGTGACAAGCAATTCCAATCCAGCCGTGCTCAAGTGGGGAAGGGCAGAGGACAACGCTCCGAGATCGACACGGTGCCGCCATCCCCGGGCGCTTGAATCCAAACCTGCATTGTTTTGCGAGGGGGACAGGCCCGCTTCCAGGTGATCCATCAACAAGGACGTCCCGGTGCCTTTCAGGGCGTGCACCGGAAGAACAGGGCATCCCAACGTATTCGCAAGTTCTTCGGGCGACCAGCTGGTGGGTGCCGTTTCGTTGACCACCACCAAGGTTGGAATCTCCAACTCGAGAACCTGCAACGTGAGGTAGAGGTTCCGCTTGAGGTTCGCTGCGTCCATCACCACCAACAAGCCATCTGGCCGATGGAGGTGGTCTGGATTGAACAGAGCATCCCGCGTCACCGCTTCATCCAGCGCCTTTGGGTACAGGCTGTATGTACCCGGCAGGTCCACGAGTTGAATGTCGTGTTGCTTCCCGTTGCGCCGCTTCACGTTGGCGACCAGCGGCTCAACCGTCACACCTGGCAGGTTCGCTACTTTGGCGCGAGACCCGGTCAAATGATTGAAGAGCGAGGTCTTGCCGCAATTGGGGTTGCCGATCAACACGTACTTCATCGGGCAATCCATAATTCAGGGTTCAACGGGGCACTGCCCGCCGCATCCCAGATTTCGAAGTGCGCCCGGTGTCCATTGCCCTGGTCCAGAACGGTTCCCACAGGCTGCCCGGTGATGACATCCTCACCGTCCTGCACGTCCACACGGGACAGGTTGGCGTACACCGTGCGATGCGAACCATGGTCCACCATCACCACCATGCCGCCACCGGGGATGGTGATCACATTCGATACGCGCCCGCTGAATACAGCCGTTACTGCCGCATCTGATGATGTCGCAATGTCAATGCCTCGGCGTTCAATCTGAATGCCCGGTATGGAAGGGTGATTGTGTGTTCCGAACCGACCCACAATGACTCCTTCTGCCACAGGCCAAGGCAGTTTGCCGCGGTTCGCCTTGAACTCAGCTCCGATGATTTTCCCCTCCGGGGTGGCTGCAAAGCCCTCACCCTCGTTGCTGTTGCGCCGGGCTGCGGCGAGGATGCGGTCAATGGCCTTGCCCAATTCGGCGCGCCGGGCCTCTTCCTTGGCCAATTGGTCTTTCAGCTGTCTCTCCTTCGACCTGAGATCCGAAAGGATGTTCTCCTGTCTGCGCGCCCCTTTTCGGGCGGCATCCCGCTGTTCGCGCGATTCGACTTCGAGGGAGACCAGCGCGGCCTTTTCCCGTCGCAGGCCATCCATTTCTTCTCTGAGTGCCAAAGTGGAGGTGGAAATCAGTTCAGCTTGGCTCTTCCGTAAGCGGCCGTATTCTTCGATCAGCAAAAGACGCTGGAAGACCTGCGTGGTGGTTTCGGCATCCAGCAGGAGTCCCCACAGGGCATTTTGGCCCTGCAGGCGCGCTGCAACGCGAATCATTTCGGCATACTCATCCTTGAGAGCTTGTACTTGGGCATCGGCTTTCGAAACGCTGGTATGCCTCGCCGCAAGCCGGCGCTCAGTTTCCCGTCTTTCGCTTTGAAGGTTGCTCAGCAATTGTTGGCGAAGGGCGAGCTCCTCTTCCAGTATGGCCAGTTGACGTGTGGTCTTCTTCTGGTCATCCTGAGATTCATGGAGAAGCTTCTGGGTGGCAGCGATTCTGGCAGCAATGGCTTCGCGTTCTGCTTCCAGTGCAGCCTTGTCTCCGGTTTGCGCCGAAGCTGCAAATCCGCTGGCGACCAAGACAACCATCAGCCAAAACGTGCGCTTAAAGCCCTTTCCGTATCTCAATGTCTTCCGGAATTGAAAAGGGCATGGAATATGCCTTGTTGTAACGTGCCCTCAAGATTTCCAGACTGATGCGCTGGGTTCCCAATGGAGAGGCGATGATCAGTTCCGTGCGGTGGGGGATCCATCCTCCTGCCTCGGGCTCAAATCCACCGTGTCCGATTTCGATGGAGCGTCCGTTGTACAAGTCGTCAAAGCGGGTGCGTGTGAGTTGGTAACCCAAGCCATCGAACCAGTATCGCTTGACGAGAAGGTCTTCATCATCAGAGCGGTTCATCACGCGTTCCTGGACTTCTGGAGACGCTTCCACCGACAGGCTGTCTTGTGGATTGATCTCTTTTTCCTTGACCCCGACCAAACGCCGTACGCGCCGTTTGTATTTGCTGATGAGCAAGTGCTCTCGTCCGTCCACCTTGGAGATGTACTTGATGTCTTCATCCAACAGGTTGATCGCTTCACCTGTAATGATGCGCTGGACCATGTTGTAGTTGATTTCCGTTCCCAGTAGGGTGTCGAATGCGGCATAATCTCCCACATAGCCGAAGCGATTCCCCGGCACTTTGGACAGGAAAAGCACCGAATCCAAGGTCAGGACGATGCGGGCCGCTTCCACACCCAATGCAGGGGTAATGCTCAGCCAAATGGCGGAGTCCCGCCGAAGGCGGGCATTGACTTTGAACGAGCTGCTCTCTCCGTCTATCTGGGTTTCCACTTGCATGCGCATGGTGGCCCATTCTGGATTGGCATTGGTGGCCAGGTGCTTCCGTAAGATGGTCGACGCACTTTCCGAGCGAATGGGCTTCCCCTTTTCCAGCCGGCGCATGTTCGTGCACCCGGAAAGCAAAACCAGGATCAACAAGCTCGCCAACAACCTCATTCACCTTCGATTTTGGGCGCAAGCGTATCCCTATTTCCACCGGCAGCCAGGGCAGCCTTCCAACGCTCCAGGGCTTCTTCTTCTCTGCCCAGGGCGTGGAGAATGTCTCCGCAATGTTCCAGAACCGTCGGTGAGGGGGCATCGCCTTCGTGGAGGATGGCCAATTCAATCCAATCAAGGGCTTCCTGGATGTCTCCATCACGGTACAAGGCCCAAGCGTAGGTGTCCTCGAAATTGGGATCGCCGGGAGACAGGGCCACGACCCGTGCCGCCATTTCCACTGCCCGTTCTGTTTTCTGACCCCGAACCGCGAGATAGTATGCGTAATTGTTGAGGGCAAGGATGTTCTGCGGATTGACCTCAATGGCCATCTCGAACCATTCATCTGAGGCCGCATGGTCTTTTCGTTCATGGGCCAACTGTGCCAGCATGGCGAGGACGTCTGATTCGAAATCGGGCCGGTCTACTATGAGGTTTCGGGCCATCTTCAACTGTCTTTCGGCGGCTTGGTCTTGCCCGAGTTCCATCTGTGCCATTCCCTGGAAATAGGGGAAAACAGGGAGGTTGGGGAACAAGGACCCAGCGGACCCAGAGAGGCCATTGAGTCGCTGCCATTGTTGGGAGGCGATGGCCAATTGACAGGCTTCCAGCCAGCGTTCCGCAGAATTGGGGTTTCGCTCCAAAGCTGCCTCCAGGGCCTCCAGCGCCCCCTCACCGTCTCCTTGGATGTCGCGCAACGCAGCCAGGAGCTCGAAGGGCTCGGCTTCTTCTGGATTCATTTCAAGGAGCAATTCGATGAGGCGGGAAGCTTCGGGCTCAAGTTCCTGCTGGATTTCCGCCAATTCAACGTAAGCCCAAGCGATGTCCAGCTTTTCTTCCAATGGCACTTCATCGGAAGCAAAGGCATAACGGACGTGTTCACGTGCCGCCTCGGTGTCTCCTCTCGCCGTTAAAATGTGCGCCAACTCCAGGTGCAAGCGGCCATGCCCCGTCCGCTCCAAGGACTGGCGCAACATCGATTCAGCCTCTTCCACACGACCCTCGGAAATCAACAGCCGGGCGTGTTGAAGGGGTGCTTCGATCACTTCTGGGAAGTCCCGTTCCAGTGCGCGTAGGTTGCCCAAGGCGGTTTCCATGCGTCCCGCGGACAGGTTCAAACGGTGCCGTTCAAAATGCCATTCCGGATCGGGACCCCACTCGCGCTCGAGGACGTCGACCACCTTCAAAGCATCATCTATTCGGCCTTCTGCACTCCGCAAATCCAGCAGCATCATCGCTGCGACATCGTCTTCGGGCTTGTTTTCCAGCAGCCAAGACAAAGCACCATCGGCTTCCTCATTGCGGCCGAGCTCCAATGCGATTTCCGCGAACTCCCTGCGGTACCAGGGGTTGTCTCCGTCCAGCGTTACGGCGCGTTCCACGGCGCTCATCGCTGCCTCCCACTGGCCGTCCATTCTTTCGATTCGGGCGAGCTCAAAGTGCACGATGGCAGCATCGGGGTCGGCATCCAGACAGGCCAACAAAGCTTCGCGCGCGCCAACGCGGTCGCCTTTGACCTTGGCTGTTTGCGCCTCATAGTAGGCGGCATGGAAGTCCCGATCAACGGTGCCCAGTCCCGCTTCTTCGGACTCGGCAACACCACCGAGCAGGGAGCAGCCCATCGACATCGCAACCAGGATACAACCCAGAAGGCAGTATGTCGCGCGACACATCATGCAGACGTGCAGTAATCCCCTATGCTGAGGTCCTCTCCGGACCGGCTGACAGAGGCGTGGTTTCCAATCATGGACCCCTTGAGGTTCACACCGTTCAAATGGCCATCACTGCCTACGAGGCAATCGCTCAGGATGCTGCGTTCTACTACTGTTCGAGGCCCGATGGTCACGCAAGGACCTACGACTGCGTTTCGGACAACGGCACCTTCTTGGATGATACAAGGGGGGATCACGACACTGTTCTCCACGGTGGCTCCAGGCGCAACGCCGGCAGCATCGCCCAGAAATTCGAGCATGCGGCCGTTGGTCTCCACGGTGACTTCGCGGTTTCCACAGTCCATCCAGGCATTGACTTCACCCGGTCGGAAGCGCGCACCCTGTTCTGTCAGGGCGCGGAAGGCATCGGGAAGTTGATACTCGCCCCCCTTCATCGTGCCATTTTCGATGAGCAGGTCAATTTCCCTGCCCAACGCTCCGCCGTCTTTGAAGTGGTAAATCCCAATCATCGCCAGGTTGGAAACGGGTTCTTCTGGCTTTTCCGCATACTCAGAGATGGCGCCATCATCACCCAGCACAACCACGCCGAACTGGCGGGGGTCCTCAATGCGCTTGACGAAGATGTGTCCATCTGCTTCTGCATCGAGCTGGAAATCCGCGCGAAACAACGTGTCTGCGAATGCCACCACGGTTTCGCCAGACAGCCATTCCTTGGCGCACCAGACGGCGTGTGCAGTGCCCAACGGCTGGTCCTGATGGCAGATGTGCCCCTGGGCACCGAGACGGCTGGCGAGGTTCAACAAATCTGCTTCCACCGGGTCGCCAAAGTCGCCAATCACAAAGGCGATGTTGGCGAAAGGACGGGGGCTCATGGCAGCCAGGTCCTCCACAAGGTGCTGGACGATGGGCTTGCCCGCCACGTGGACCAGCGGTTTGGGGACCGTGAGGGTATGAGGACGCAAACGACTGCCGCGTCCCGCCATGGGGATGATGAGGTTCATGAGGTTCCAGTATGTCCGAATCCGCCTTCTCCCCGTTTGGAGACCGCGAGTTCGGCAGTGTCTTTGACGGGAGCCCATTCTACACGGGTGTATGAGGCTACGACGAGTTGGGCAATGCGCTCGCCCGGTTCAATGGTAAATGCGGCTTGGCCCAAGTTGATGAGCAGCACACCGATGTCTCCTCGGTAATCTGCATCGATGGTACCCGGGGCATTCAGCACCGTAATGCCATGCTTGTAGGCAAGGCCACTGCGCGGTCGTACCTGGGCTTCATGGCCCGCCGGCAATTCAATGTGGAGCCCCGTGGGCACCAAGCGGCGTTCCCCAGGCTCCAGAACGACCGGACCGGGCAGGTGGGCGCGCAAATCCAGACCCGCGCTCAACGGGGTGGCATATTGGGGAAGTTGCGTGTCTCCCACATGGACCACTCGGATGCGTAAATCGGGGGACTCGTTCATTTTCCGGGAAATTCAGGTTTCCGCTTTTCGAGAAAGGCGGCTACGCCTTCCTTGAAGTCTTCATTGGAGAAGCACCGCCCGAACTGGTCGATTTCCACTTCGTAACCTTCGGGAGACCCGCTGGCCTGCACGGCACGAATGGCAGCTCCTATGGCTTTTGGGCTGTTTGCTGAGAGGGCACGGGACATGCGCAGTGCTTCATCCATGAGCACGTCTCGCTCCACAACCGTGCTGACCAACCCCATGGCCAAGGCTTCGTCGGCCTTCACCATGCGTGCCGAGAGAATCATCTCCATGGCGCGACCGCGCCCAACGATTTTGGATAGGCGCTGGGTGCCACCGTATCCTGGGATCAGGCCGAGGGTAACTTCGGGTAGGCCAAACCGTGCATTGGCAGAAGCCACACGCACATGGCAGGCCAGTGCCAACTCCAACCCGCCTCCGAGCGCAAAGCCACCCACAGCCGCCACAAAAGGCTTGGACGAATGGGAGATGGCATCAAACAGAATGCGTTGACCTTTCTCGGCGAGGCGGCGTCCTGCCACACTGTCGAAATCTGCGAATTCCTTGATGTCAGCGCCGGCGACAAAGGCCTTTTCCCCTGAGCCGGTGAGGA
This sequence comes from Flavobacteriales bacterium, assembly GCA_016780385.1. Classification (GTDB taxonomy): domain Bacteria; phylum Bacteroidota; class Bacteroidia; order Flavobacteriales_D; family Sanyastnellaceae; genus UBA8752. The sequence goes on along the minus strand of JADHLY010000004.1, from coordinate 7,080 downwards.
CCACGCAGCGCACTTCATCGCGCTGTTGGACTTCTTCTACCAGGGCACCGAGTTTCTCGATGAGCTTGCCATTCAGGGCATTGAGTTGCTGGGGTCTGTTCAGTGTCCAACAGGCGACAGGGCCGTGCAGGACCTCGGTGACGAGGGCGGTTTCGGACATGGCTCGAAATTAGGCAATCGAACCCCCTCCGGCGGCCTGAAGTCTCCGGGTCACTTCATGGGTTGGATGGGCCCACAATTGGTCCGATTCTCCTTCCTCCACAACTTGGCCACGATCCAGCACCAGCGTCCGGTCACACAGATATCTCACAACCCCGAGGTCGTGGCTGATGAACAGCAAGGCAAGACCGCGCTTCCTGCGCAATTCGACCAATAGATTGAGCACCTGTGCCTGCACGCTCACATCCAACGCTGCGACAGCTTCATCACAGATGAGCAGCTTGGGGTCGGCCGCGAGGGCCCGTGCGATCACAATCCGCTGGCGTTGCCCACCGGAAAAGGCGTCTGGTTTTCTATGCAGGGCATCTGCTTCAAGCCCCACAGCCTCCATCAGTTTCACCGCTTCTGTTGAGGCTTGGTCGGGCGTATGGCCCCAGCGGGTGAGGACCTCCCGTATGGCCGCGCCCACCTTTCGAGTGGGGTTCAACGCCGCCCGAGGGTCCTGGAACACCAGGCCTACTTGACTGCGGATGTGTCGGATCTGATCGGGGGAGTTTTGTTCTACCGATTTTCCAGCGATGCGGATGCTGCCGCTGTCCAGTCGATGCAAACCGAGAATGGCGCGAGCAAGGGTTGTCTTGCCGCACCCGCTTCCACCCACAATTCCAAGGCTTCCCCCTTCCGGGAGTGAAAGGCCGACGTTGTCCAAGGCGGGCACGCCCCCCCCTGGATAGGTCTTACAAGCGGCGTTCACTTCCAACAGCATGGGCCGGTCCGCAGGGGCACTTTGGATTTCCTGATGTTGGAAGGTGGCCGAGCCGGCTTCATCTCCCATGAAGTCCGAGAGCACGGGAAGCGGCGTCATTCTTCCTTTCTTCGGAACACGACAGGCCAAAAGGCCGCGTGTGTAAGGGTGCGCTGGGGCATGTAAGATTCGGTCCGCGCTGCCGTGTTCTACTACCCGTCCCTTCAAGAGGACGGCCACCTCGTCAGCCGCCCTTTCCACCACATCCATGTCGTGCGTCACGAGGACCAAGGCCAAACCGCGCGCACGCTGAATGGAGGCAATGAGGTCCAGGAGTTCCGCACGCAGTGTGCTGTCCAAGGCAGTGGTGGGTTCATCGGCCAGCAGGATGTCAGGGTCGTTGGCCAACGCCATGGCAATCAAAACCCGCTGTTTCTGTCCACCAGATAGTTCGTGAGGATAGGCAGACCACGCCCGCTGGGGATCGGGCATTTGGACCTCCTCAAACAAGCCAAGGACTTTTTCCCGGGCCTTTGAAGCTTCCGATTTTTCGTGCCTCAGGATGACTTCCGCGACCTGGGCACCGCACCGCATGGTGGGGTTGAGGCTGGTCATCGGCTCCTGAAAAACCATCGTGACCACCTTGCCCCGCGGGATGGGCACGGTGTCCCCTTCGTCTGCCCGCATCCACACCCCGCCGGGCCCTTCTATCCGCCCTGCGGTAAGGCGCCCTCCTCCAGGAATGAGGCCCAGGGCGGCCATGCAGCACATGGTCTTGCCCGACCCGCTTTCGCCGACCAAGGCCAGGGTCCTTCCGTGGTCCACCGCCAGGTCGATTCCGCGCAGGATGGCCTTGTCCCCGATGTCCAGGTCCACGCCTCGCCATGCGAGGGCAGGAGCAGTGGGGGATTCAGAGTGTGCCACGCAAGGCCTGCTCCCGTTCGATGGCCTCGAAGAGTGCCTTGAAATTGCCCTTTCCGAAGCTCTGGGCACCCTTGCGCTGGATGATCTCGAAGAACATCGTGGGCCGGTCCACCACGGGCTTGGTGAAGATTTGCAGGAGATACCCTTCGTCGTCCCGGTCGATCAGGATACCCAAGTCGCGCAAGGGTTCCAGGTCCTCGTCGATCTCACCCACCCGGTCCAGTACGGTGTCGTAGTAAGTGCTGGGCACTTTCAGGAAGTCAATGCCGCGGCGCTGCAGCTCCGTGACCGTCTCGATGATGTTGTCGGTGGCCACGGCGATGTGCTGCACACCCGCGCCCTGGTAAAAGTCGATGTACTCCTCAATCTGGCTCTTCTTCCGCCCTTCGGCGGGCTCGTTGATCGGAAATTTGATGCGCCCGTTTCCGTTGCTCATCACCTTGGACATCAAGGCGGTGTAATCTGTGGAGATGTCCTTGTCATCAAAGGAGATCAACTGCGCAAAGCCCATGACTTTGGCATAGAATTCACACCAGGTGTTCATCTCGCCCCATCCGACGTTGCCCACCATGTGATCGATGTATTTGAGGCCGACAACGGGTGACGTCGCCACCGGATTCCAAGCCTGGTATCCAGGGAGGAAGACCCCGTTGTAGGCCTTGCGCTCCACGAAGACGTGAATGGTGTCGCCGTAGGTCTCGATGGCGCTCAGGACCACCTTTCCGTCCCCGTCTTCACGGGTTTCGGGGGCAAAGGCGCTCACCGCGCCGCGGGAGGTGGTCTCCTTCCAGCTCTTCTCCGCGTCGTCCACCCACAGCGCAACGGCTTTGACGCCGTCTCCGTGGCGATTCAGGTGGTCGTTCAGGGGCCCGTCGGCCATCAGCGGCGTGGTCAGCACGAGGGTGATTTTATCCTGTCTCAGCACGTAGCTCACGCTGTCGGAATCTCCAGTCTCGAGGCCTTTGAATGCCAGCGGCTGGAAGCCCCAGGCGTGCATGTAGTAATAGGCGCTCTGCTTGGCGTTGCCGACGATGAGCTCGACGTGGTCCGTGCCGAGCAGGGGCAGGAAATCGTCCGCTTCGGGAACGGTGATGGCGGGTTGGGGGGTCTGCTGTTCCATGGTCATTGCAGGGTTCAGTCGAGGATTTTTGGGGTGTAACCGAGCCAGCTGGTGTGGTAGCCACCGTCCTCGATGTCCAGGGCTTGCTGGGTCAGGCGCAGGGGCCGGAAGGTGTCGACCATGACGGCGAGTTCGGCAGTACCGGTCTTGCCGATGGAGCCCTCGTAGGTGCCGGGGTGCGGTCCGTGGGGAATGCCTCCTGGATGCAGGGTCAGGTCACCGCGCGAGATCCCCTTGCGGCTCATGAAATTGCCTTCTACGTAGTACAGCACTTCATCGGAATCGATGTTGCTGTGGTTGTAAGGGGCGGGAATGGACTTGGGGTGGTAGTCGTAGAGCCTGGGGCAGAAGCTGCAGATGACAAAGGCATCGGTCTCAAAGGTCTGGTGCACCGGCGGCGGCTGGTGCACGCGCCCCGTGATGGGCTCGAAGTCGTGGATGGAGAAGGCGTAGGGAAAATGGTATCCGTCCCAACCGACCACGTCGAAGGGATGGCGGCCGTAGGTGACGGTATGGATCATGCCCTCTTTGCGCACATCAATCGGAAAAGAACCGGCGCGGTCGACGGCCGGAACATGCTCAGGCGCCCGCAAGTCCCGCTCGCAGAATGGGCTGTGCTCCAACAATTGCCCGAAATGGTTCCGATAGCGCTTGGGTGTGACGATGGGATGGGCGCTCTCCACCACCAGCCAGCGCTGCTCCGATCCGTTCGCTGGAGCCCACCGATGGATGACGCCACGCGGAATGACCAGATAGTCTCCAGGGCGGTAGGCCAGGTCGCCAAACAGGGTGTGGAGGATGCCTTCACCGTCGTGGATGAAGACGACCTCGTCGGAGTCGGCATTCTTGTAAAAGCGGTCCTCGTCGTCCGGGAGGTCGGGCCTGGCCACCGAGATCGTGCAGTCCGAATTGAACATCAGCGGCACCCGGGCTTCCAGGGCGCTGCCGGAGGAAGGCGCCGAAAACCCCGGGACCCGGCGCGAGGTGATGTTCTCCTTCACGCCTTCCACGGGCCGGGCATCGCGCGGCGCGGCCACGGACTCCACCATCGTGGGGGGATACAAATGGTAGAGCAGCGAGCTCATGCCCACAAAGCCGATCGTTCCGAAGAGCTGTTCGTGGTGGAGCGTTCCGTCCGCCTGGGTGAATTGGGTGTGCCGCTTATGCGGGACCTGCCCCTTCCGCTGATAGAATGGCATGTCTGCAATTTAGCGCGCTTGCGCCTCAACGCGCACCACCGCCCCAAGCATACCAAGGCAGTTTGCCATCGTCGCCGGTAGCGAAGCGAAGGGGAACAAGGGTACCGGTTTTCAATTCCTCATCGGGGCCTTTGTCGGTCCTCTTCATGAGCACCTTCAGCTTTACCGCTTCCAGATCGCTGATGGTACGCAGGGTTTCCCCATTCTTGACAAGGTGCCAATGTTGGCTGCCCCGCCTTCGCTTGGGCTGGATGTAAAGACGTCGGGCCGAATCAAAGCGGGTGGTTTTGCTCAATTCGCCCAGGTCATTGTATTTGCGAAGCTGCCAAAAGGCCAACTCCATCTGCTCTGCAATCTGTCCAATGGTTTCACCGGCCCGGATTTCCACCCAGGACACATCATTCTCGGTGATGCCGTTCAGACGTCCTCCCCCAACGCGAACAGAGGATGACCCCTGGCCCGCGGACCCTCCGTCGGTCGGATGAGCATCAGACACGGTTTCGGCTTCCTGCTCGGTGATTCGATTGGGGATGGTGCCGGCCTTCAGCAAGGCGATGCCCTCTTCGTCGTAATCATCTAGCCCATGGCGCTCAATCAGTTCAATCAAAGCCTTGGCATAGGTTGGGCTGGTTGCATACCCGCATCTCTTGAGCCCCCTTGCCCAGCCTTTGTAGTCATCGATATTCAGTTCGAAAAGACTTTCATAGCGCTTGCGCTTCAAGAAGAGGCTGTGGTCCTCAAAACTGTCCCGGGCGTCAGCATAGACCCGAAAGCACTCGCCTTTGGCATCGTCGTCGTGGTAGGTGCGCCCCCCTTCCCAATCCTTGTGGCATTTGATGCCAAAGTGGTTGTTCGAGCGTGCGCTCAACTCGCTTTTTCCCGACCCGCTTTCCAGAAGGCCTTGTGCCAAAGTGATGCTCGCCGGAATCCGATGGATGGCCATTTGCCGAACGGCTTCATCCTTCCATTTCTGGATGTAGTTCCGCTGATCTTCCTCACCGCTCGCCATGCAGGCTGAAGCCGAGCAGAGCAGAACAAGGAGGGGGAGACGGGATGCGAAACGAATGTGAGGCATGGAACAAATCAACGCCCGGAAGGGAGTACTTCGGTATGTGTCTTGTCGAAAACGACCCACATCGGACGGTTCAATTCGCCCCTTCCCCATAGAACTCCGTCTGGACCAGCACGCCTTCCGTGCTGTAGAAGTGCCAGGTGCTGTCCGGCTGGTTGTTGCGGTGCTGGCCTTCAATGTGAGGGACGCCACCGGCGTGCCACGTTCTGAAAAGCCCGTCTTTCAATCCGTCGACATAATGAACCTGGCTCCATGGCATGCCGTCTTCGCGGTAGGTGTTCCAGGTCCCCTCCCGCTTTCCTGCCTTCAGTACACCGCGCATGTGAATGCGTCCATTGCCATGCAGAATCTTTACTTCAGTGCCGGAGCTGTCCGGCAATGCAATGTGGATTTCCCGGGGCTCCCCGCTTTCCGGCCAGGTACTGATCACCTTTTCCTCGATGGAAGGCGTCGTGCATGCCGAAAACAGCAGGGTACAGCAAAAAAGGGCGAGGGTTGACGGTCTCATTTGGTCCGGGATATCGTAAAGTCCACCAGTGCCTCCAGTGACCGGCGGGCGTCTCCATCGGGAAGTTCCTGAAGCAACGCGATGGCACGGTCTCGATGGTGCCGCATTTTTTCTTCTGCATAGGCCATACCGGATCCTGCAAGAATCTCATTCAGCACGGATTCCGCTTCCCCGGGGTGGTCTGCACTCCGCTTGATGCGACGAATCAGAGACCGGCGCTTGCCTTTGCCCAAGGACTGGAGGGTGTGGATCAAGGGCAAGGTCATCTTGCGCTCCTTGATGTCGCCTCCCAAAGGCTTGCCCGTGTTTGCAGCAGGTGTGAAATCCAGCAGGTCGTCCTTGATCTGGAAAGCGATGCCCATTTCCTCTCCAAAGGAGCGGAGCAGCTCAATGCGCTCCGCATCGGCTCCGGCACTGGCGGCTCCTGCCGAGCAGCATGCCGCGATGAGCGATGCTGTTTTGCGCCGTATGATCTCGAAGTACACCTCCTCCGTGATGTCCAACCGGCGCGCCTTCTCGATTTGCAGCAACTCTCCCTCGCTCATGGCCTCGACGGCTTTGGAGGTGATTCGAAGCAAATCAATGCCCTCGTTTTCCATGGAAATGACCAGTCCACGAGAGAGGAGGTAATCTCCTACGAGGACGGCAATCTTGGATTTCCAGAGGGCGTTGATCGAAAGGAATCCACGCCGCGTTTCGGCAGCATCGACCACGTCGTCGTGAACGAGGGTGGCGGTGTGGAGCAGTTCGATCAGGGTCGCCGCGATGTGGGTCCTCTCCTGCGTGCCTCCGGAGGCAGAAGCGGACAGATAAACCAACAGCGGACGCATCTGCTTTCCGCGGCTTCGCACGATGTACCGGGTGATGTGGTCGAGCAGCGGCACGGATGTGCGCATCGCCTCCTTGAAGTGCCCTTGGAATTCCCGCATTTCGCGGGCCACGGGTTTTTGTATCGAGGCGAGATCAGCCATGAAGCGAAGTTACCTTCCCGAACGTGCCCTGATGCCGGGTGGGGGTACGGGTGTATTTTGCGGCATGATCCTTTCCATGACCGGCTACGGGAAAGCCGAAGCCCACATTGGTACCCGCAAATACACGGTCGAACTCCGGTCGTTGAACGGCAAAGGTTTGGACCTTTCGGTCCGCATGCCACCTCATTTCCGGGAGAAGGAGATGCAGCTGCGCAAGGAACTGGGCAAAGTGGTGGGCAGAGGCAAATCGGACTTCTTCATCCATTTCGAATCCGATGCGGGAGACGTTCGGCACGAGGTCAATGCGCCCCTCGTCCAGCAGTACTTGGACCAGTTGGCGCCTTTGTTCGAAGAGAACGGAGTGCCCCAAAGCCATGTGGAC
>JADHLY010000038.1 GCA_016780385.1 Flavobacteriales bacterium | reverse complement strand
GTTCCAATGCAATCGTCTTCATCGTCGCAGATTCCATCGTCGTCGACATCTGCTGCGCAGTCTCCACCACATACATCAATAGCATCGAGTGTATTGCCTGCACAGTCACAGGCTCCTACAGGGATGTCATCGCAACCGCATTCGTTGACAGGGCCAGGGCCATTGCAGACGCCGCACTCGTCCAATTGGCCGACACATTCGTCCACGTCGTCACAGATCCCGTCGTTGTCTGCATCTGCCGCGCAGTCTCCACCGCAGACGTCAAGCGCATCCAAGGTGTTTCCCTCACAGTCACAGGCTCCAACAGCGATGTCTGAGCAGCCACACTCATAAATTTCTCCGGGGCCATCACATACGCCACAAACGTCGTCAAATAGGCATTCCGTAGCCGATAGATCCGCGAAGTTGCAGGCGGTCAAGTCGGAGCAAGCATCATCTTCATTGCACAGTCCATCCCCGTCTGAGTCGAGGCAGTTAGGCACACCGTAGAGGTATACATCATCGAAAGCAATGCCTTCGTTGTTGGCGTTGGTCCGTAAAGTGACGCGCAGCTGCAACGTGCTTCCATCTGGCACAGAAGCCAACTCTACCTGCGCCGTCCCGAAATCATCGGAAAGGCTCAACAGCGTTGTAGACTGGCCGTCAACGATGACCTCAAACAACAGGTCGTCGGCACTTTCTAGAGCGCCGAATTCAGCAAACCCTGCACTTACCTGCAGTTCGGAGTGCCCGCTAATGTCAATCTCTCGCGAGGTCCAAATGCAATCGGCGTCAGTGTCTCGGCCTTCAAAAATGGTGTCCCCTGAGAGCAACACGGTCTTGAACCAATCGGTGTTTGTGCCATATTGAATGCTCCACTCTGCCTCTTGACTGGCAGTATTGCTTGATCCCGTCCATCCGTAGTCGAGGGTGGGCTCGTCGCCGAAAGTTTCTTTCCAAATAACCTCCGGGCCTACACCTTGGCAACCGAAGTTGGGGAGGTCGCAGTTGGTATAGATATCGCCGAGTGTGAGCGCATTGCCATCGTCGCAAGATTGACCGAGGAAGACGCATGAGCCATCATCGTCTGTGGCAGTGATGTCGTAATTGCATGCCGCCTCGTCTTGGCAACCCGGGATTTCTGCATTGTCGCAGACGCCATCGTTATCGATGTCAGCCGGGCAATCTCCGTTACAAACGCCCAAAGCGTCAAATTCACCGACACAGTCATCCACATCATCACAAATGCCATCGTCGTCTAAGTCTGGTACGCCGATGCAATTGTCCACATCGTCACAGATGCCGTCATTATCGGCGTCAGTGGTGCAGCTTCCGCCACAAACCCCGATGGCATCTTCTTGGTTTCCATCGCAATCACAGTCTCCGGCTGGGATGCCGGGGCCACCGCATTCACCGCACTCGTCGAGTTGGTTGCCGTTGCAGTCACAGTCGCCTGCCGGGATGTCGGAACAGCCGCATTCGAAAACAGCACCTGGTCCGCCGCAGACACCGCAGGCATCGAGCTCTGCACAGGAGCCATCGTCCACTGTGGCGGCCGCGTTGTAGTTGCAGGCCGTCGCATCAGTGCAGCCAGGAATGTCGGTCGGTTCCGCGCAGAAGCTCGTGACATCGGAGGTGGTGAATGTGCCTCCGGAGGCGACCACCTCCCCATTGACAGTGAAGCTGTAGCTGCCGTCTCCATAAGCGCAGCACATGCCGTCTCCAAAGCTGTCGTTCACAGTCAGGGTGTAGCATCCATAGCAGAGCTGTTCCGTGACGGTAATGGGGGTGTTGTTGTTGTTGGTGTAAGGGCCGCCTGACATGACGGTGGCTCCCGAGGCATCGGTGAGGGACCATGTGGTCTCGCTGCCGTAGTTGTCCGGGATGAGGTTCATGGTGAACGTCTGCGGACCTCCGGCGATGCAGGTGCCGTCGTCAATCGTGGCACCAGCATTGTAGTTACAGGCCGTGGCGTCGGTACAACCGTAACAGCTGAAGTCGCATGAGCCGTCGTCATTCAGCGCATTGGAGTCGAAGTTGCAGGCGGTGTCATCGGTACAACCACAACTCTCTGTGCATGGGGGCGCACATCCATTGGAAGTGAGCAAGCTTTCACGGAAGCCACCAGGCTGGAACAAGGCGAGCATACGGTCTGTCTGGCCTTGCGTGAAGAGGTTCATGCAGGCGTCATCGGAGTAGTCCATGTAATTCTGGACCATGTCGGTCGTGTTGCAGCTGACGTGGCCCAAGGCGCACCCGTAATTGGGCGCATCTGACGTTGGGGTATCCGAGACGAAGTCGTCCACATTGCAGTTGCCGTCACCCCAGATGTGGCGCAGATTCAACCAGTGGCCGACCTCGTGGGTGGCCGTGCGGCCGAGGTCAAACGGGGGCGTGGCCGTGCCAATGGTGCCTGTGTATTGGTAGCCGTTGACGATGCCGTCCGTTGCAGCGCTTCCACCAGGGAACTGGGCGTAACCGAGGATGCCACCTCCAATGTTGCAGACCCAGAAGTTGAGGTAGTCTGTGTAGGGCCAGGCGTCCGATCCGCCTTGGCTGGAGAATTTGACCGCGTCATTCGTGCCGAATCCATTCACGGTCGTCGGCACGCGCAGGATGCCCGTGGTGGAATTGCCATCCGGGTCAAAGCTGGCCAGGCAGAATTCGATTTCCGTATCTGCAGCTTGGGACCAGACGTTGTCGGCATCTGCATTGAGCCGGCGGAAGTCGGCGTTCAGCACGTCCAGCTGGGTTTGGATCTGGGCGTCGGAGATGTTCTCTTCTGCTGTGCGGTAGACGACGTGGAAGACCACAGGAATCGTCACGACCGCATTTTGATTGGCGGCACGTTGCTGTGCTACCATGGGCGCCCATTCTGCTGTGTGTTCTTCGATGCGCTCTTGAGCCGAGGAATATTTCTGTAAGCCCATCATTTCGATGTGCTTCTCATGCGAGGAACAAGTCCTCTGGGAAGGCACCGAACCGTCCGTGTCGGAAGAGGTAAAAGCGGCCGACTGGGACCAACCTGTTGCGATCAACAGGAATGCGCCGAACAAAGCACTGATTCTCTGAAGTGTCTCACTGTTCTTCATGAACCTAAAGTAGGTCCTTCGAGCGGGTGGTGTACGAGGGGTCTTTCAGAATCAAGTGGATAATTTGTATTTGATGACGAATTGGATTTCAAGCTCTACACTCACACTCGGTTTCATGTATTTCAGCAGTTGGATCCGCAAGTCGAAGTCAGAAACGTGTTATTCCGCGCCCCCATTGAGTGAAAACGTATAATAATGTGTAATAACTCGACGAAAACGCATCGACTACGAAAGAGGCGCTTGTAAGGTGATAATATCACTGTGCTGTGACTAAGTTTGACAAGTCTTGCCAAACCAAATGTCTCGTCTCACAGCCCTTGTTATGTCTGTGGTTTTCAGTGTCCTTCAGGGGGAATTTGAAGCCGATCCGCAGTGGCTCCACGTCGAAATTTCGATGGAGGAAGACGGTTTTATGTGTCCATTTCTCACTCCGATGTTTCTGGGAATTTTGGAAGACAAAGGCGCAGACTGGGTGATTTGTCGACCCCAGTTAAGTGAAATCGAGTTTTGCGTGCCCCTCGAAATGGGGAGGAGTGAGACGGGATACATCGATTGGCTGACGGGAATCGGATATCAAGATCAGCACATCGCTTTCCAGAGGTTTGATACCCTGTCCGTCCAACCCCAAGTACCAGCTCCATGAAGGGGTGGGATTGCGTCATTGGCATCCTCTGTCTATTCTGGTCCATCACTGCGCAAGCGCAAGGGACCGAGCAGACATTTTTGCGGCGATATAACCTGCAGTCCATGCAGGGTGGACTGGCCATCACAACATCCCCGGACGGCGGTTTTGTAGCCACAGGCCAGCATCAAAACAATGGCAGTGCAGGCGGCTGTGACGTCTACGTGTACAAAGTGGACGCTTGTGGCAACCGCGAGTGGTTCAATCTTTACGGTGGCAGTGAATCGGAAGGAGGGAAAAGCATTGAGCCTACGGCCGAAGGAGGCTACGTGATTGGGGGGTCAAGGGCCACCCTTGTTGGGGTCGATATGTTTGGCAATAACATCACCGAGGACCAAGGTTTTGTGATGAAAATTGGTCCTGATGGAGGATTAGAGTGGCACCAATACCTGCAAGACGTCACTTGGATTTTTGATGTCCAACCCCTCGATGTGGGCTACATCGCCATTGGGCAGGCCACTTCTCGGCCCGTATTGATTCGGTTGGCAGCAGATGGCAGCATTCTTTGGTCCAAGCGATATCCTACACTTTCCGAAAACGCCCTGATGGTGCAACCGCTCAGCGATGGGGGGTTCTTCTTTGTGACCAACGAAGCTTTGAGCGGGCGGGACGTAGAAGTGGCCCGGGTTGATGCCCAGGGGAACCCCGTCTGGATGAAGAGCTATGGTGCTGGTTTTGAGGAGAACGAGCACATTGCTTGGGGGTGCAATGCCCTCGTGCAAGAGTCAGAAGGTGTCGCCTACGTGATGGGGCCAACCGTGACAGGCGGCATTGGCGGTGAAGACATCCTCCTCATGAAGCTGGACCTCACGGACGGCACCCCATTGTGGTCCCGAGCCGTGGGGAGTACCGGAGATGATCTGGGGCGCGACCTGATTTTTGTGCCCGGTGGCCTTGCCTTGCTCGGCAGCTCTGACGGCTTTGGTGCTGCCGTGTCGAGTTATCCGGATGTTTTGAGCCAAGACATGGCCGAACAAGACATTTTGCTGGCCAAAATGAATCCGGCAGGATATGTAGAATGGGCCCAGACCTATGGGGGGAATGAGCGCGACAAGGCTGTGGGGGTGCGCTTCGATGACAATTTGGGATATACGATTTCAGCCTTTACCTCTTCTTCGGTGTTTGGCAACGTAGGAGGGTCTATGGACCCCCTGTTCATCAGGGCTGATCAGCTGGGCGGCGTTTCCTGTCAGAACATCCCTGTCAATTTGGTTTCACTGCCGGTAGCGGTAAGTGTCAATACCCTCTCGACAGCAGCGCCTTTTTCGACCATGCCCTTTGCGGAGCCCATTGTGGTTTCCTCCTTCGAGCCCGAGGACGTCTACCAGTGCGAAATGTGCTTTAACGAACCTGCCTTTGAGGTGAGTTTGACCCAAGGATGTGTTGGGGATACTTTGGTCATCATCAACACCACCGAGGTGGGGCTCAGGTGTCACCAATACTGGGAAATTGGAGGGGCTGGGATCAATTGGGGGGTACAATACGGGGAACTCGATACCATAGAAATTGTCTTGGAAGAACCGGGGTCAGTCCATATCAACCTGTCTTCAACATGTGGCGGGACCGTACCCTGGGAAGGTGAGGTCGAGGTGTATGAGGTTCAGAATGAGGCGTTTGCTACTGCAGTGTACAGCGGCTATGAGGTGTCTTGTGCGGATGCGGCCAACGGGAGCATCACCGAAGCGGCCACAGGTGGTTACCTCGAAGGAGGGGATTACCAATGGCAGTGGCAAGCTTCAGATGAGGCATATGTGGACACCTCGGGCTTGCCCGCTGGGACATACAAGGGAGTGGTGACGGATCTGCTTGGATGCACGGACACCATCATATTGGTCTTGGAGGCGCCCACGGAGCTGACCATTTTGGCGACACCCACCACAGATTTTAATGGGTACGACGTCAGATGCTACGATTCCGAGGACGGTGAAGTCACGCTGAATGCCAGCGGCGGCATACCCAACTATGCTTTCCCGGCTGAGGGAGAGGAGGTGGTCAGCGCCAACAACGTTGAAGGCTTATCGGCAGGCGTAAATGTCTTCACGGTGGTGGACGCCAATGGCTGTGTAGCCCATGACACCTTGATTCTTTCTGCACCATCGGCTCCTTTCTTGGTGATGGAGACAGAACCTGACACCTGCCTCTCTGGAGAAGGCGTCTTGAGGGCGGGCTATGCAGTGGATGTGCCTCCGTCCACATTGATTTGGCCAGATGGATTCGGGGAGGCCTCCGATATGACGGCGTTTTCGCAGGAACAAACTGGCATTGACGCCGGGTCGTATGAAGTCGAGCTGCTCGATGGCAATGGCTGTTTGACGACCGTGGAAGTGGAGGTTCCGGCCACCTATCCCTCTGAGGTGGAGTTCATCACGGGTCCTGAAGAAGTGTGCTTTCCGGGTGCAGACGTGTCATTCATGGACCTCACAGACGATGTGATCACTTTCCGGCATTGGGATTTCGGAGACGGTTCAGCAACCACCCGTTCCGGGACCGATGATGAGGCCGAGCACACCTATCTGTCTTCGGGAGATTTCGAAGTGGTGCTCTCTGTGGTCAATGATGAAGGGTGCACCTCCGTGGGGACTGAAGTCGTGGAAGTCATCGAGGGCATGAGCGTGTTCGTACCCACAGCCTTCACGCCTGACAACGATGGACTAAACGATGGTTTCGGGCCTGTGATGAGGGGGGTGGAGTCGTTCCACATGTCGGTCTACAACCGTTGGGGTCAACCGGTTTTTGAGACCAGCCAGGAGGACTGGTGGTGGAATGGAAGCCCGGACAATGGGGGCTTGTCACACAAGACGGAGATGTTTTCGTGGCGCATTGAGGCTGAGGGCACCTGTGATGCCTTCGAGGTATATACCGGAACGGTGGTCGTATTGCGCTGAGGCTTAATGGGCTGAATAAAGTAGCTTGTGGCATGATTCGTTCTGGCGCCGCATTATTTGGCTTTTGTGCTTGTTTGCTGGTCATCCTGTCATCTGGTTGCTCATCCAACAAGAGGCTCGGAGAATCGCGGGTTGAAGCCCGTCGTTACAGTAAAGGCTGGCACGTAAACAATGCCGGCCCTTCTTCGCGCGACTTGAAACAGCATCAAGCGGTGCCATTAGAGGAGCCCACAGTCCCTGCGCCCGCCAGCGTCTTGGTAGAAGGCGGCAGTGATGTGTTGGCCGCTGCTGAAGACATGGCTTTAACTGAAAACCAAAGCATGTGGTCTTCTCCAGCATCCTCTGTGTTTGAAACAGGTGAGGACGACGGCCATGGATTCTTCACCGAAGACGGACCGCTCCAAGCGCACAGCGCTTCGCCATCCTCATTGGCATTGCCAGATGAGGTGGGCCGGTTGTTCGCCCCCTTCAATGGCAGCGAACCTGAAATGACGGGACGCCCTGAACCTGTGGCCGGTCGTCATCCTGATGCTGTCTTGGGCTTCATTATGTCCCTCGGATGGCTCATGGGCTTGATCGCGTCCACAGTGCTGGACGGGCTTGGAGTCTCCAATCCAGGCAGTGCTTTTGGTCTGGGACTCTTGTTGAGCTTGGCAGGATATTTCCTTTCTCGGTCTGCTTTCCGTGCTTCCAAGGCCAATCCCGAACGCTATCCGCGGTCTGGACTTTCTTCATCCGCTCGATGGGTCGCAGGATTCCCTGTGCTATTGGCATTGGTCTACCTCGTAGTGGTTGTCGTGGTATACGTTCTGTTCCTGGGCTTTTTGTTCGGGAGTTTTTAACGGGCCAGTCTAGGCTGGACAATCCGTCAAGGACAAGGCTCGCCAAATGAGGCCAGCATTTGGAGAATGTCCGTGACACCGGTGATGCCATCGCCATCAATGTCGGCGGTGCAGTCGGCGGCGCATCCGAAGTTGCCCAGTGCTACCAGCACATCGCTCACCGTAATTAAGTTGTCTCCATCAAAATCACCCGGACACAAGACGGTGTAGTCACATGAGCCATCGTCATCGGTCGCGGCAGGGTCGAAGTTGTCCGCCTCAGGGTCTGTGCAGCCGGGGACTTCCTCGTCGTCACAGATGCCGTCTTCGTCGGTGTCAGCGGTGCAGTCTCCACCACATACGCCCAAGGCATCATCAAACAGACAGGTGCCATCGTCAACAGTGGCTGTTTCGTCATAGTTACAGGCCTCAGTATCGGTGCACCCCGGAACATCGGGATTACTGCTATTGGGGCAGACGTCATTCAGGGTCCAGGTAGCGTCGTACGTCACAGCCCCACTTGAACTGTAGCCGTTGAACAAGACGAAGGTCCAATCGCCACTGCCGCTCAACGAGGTGCCGCTCAAGTCCACAGTGGCCGTATAGGTTCCGTTGGTCGTGGTGTTCCAAGAAGACGGCCAGATCGCGGAGTAGTTGCCGATGCTGCTGCATCCGTCCGGACTGTCGTTGTATCCACCAAACGCCACACAGACGCCATTGGGATCGGTGATGGACACGGCCATGTCAGCGGGCCAGCTGCCGCCCCCCCCGGCAAAGTCCAGCGAGATCTCGAAAGAAGAAGGGGAGGGGTTGCCGATGGCGTCGAGCAACAGTGGAGCACTCGATCCTGAGGCGCTCAAAGTGGCAGTTTGCGCGCCGTCAAGGGCACATTCGCACCCAAAGGTGGGGTCGGGTGCAATGCACGAACCGTCGTTGATCGTCGCGGTGGGGTCGTAATTGCAGGCGGATGTTTCCGTACAGCCGTAACAACTGAAGTCGCAGGAGCCGTCTTCGTTGATGGCGCTGGGGTCAAAGTTGCAGGCCGTGGCATCCGTGCATCCGCAATCCTCAAGGCAAGGCGGGATGATGTTGGGGCGCAAGACATACAGTCCCTCTTCGATGTGGCTCACAATGACGTTGCCCGAACCGAAGTAAGGATAGTTGCTCCAGGTGCCGTTGAATTGGGCCGAATTGCTCGCGGGATAGACGTCGAAGAAGGCCACCTCCTCGAGCTGGCCCTGCGCCACATTGTCGAGGTCCAAAATGCGCAGGCCTGCCCGATAGTTGGACTGGTACACCAGTCCTTCGTGGGTGTAGAGGTTGTGGTCAATGGCAGCGGTGGGACCCAAATGGGTGCCGATCAGGCTCACATTGCTCAGGTCTTGCACATCGAAGATGTAGGTTCGGGTGTTTTGTCCAGATTGTTGCTCGTCGAGCTCGTCATTGACCAACAGGTATTTATGGTCCTCGGTCAGCCACCCCTGGTGGGTGTATGCAGAGGAAGCATATCCGGTGGCACTGATCATCATGGGGTCGGATGCATCCGTGACATCCACGATGGTGACGGTATTCTCGTTGAAGCAGAAGGCAATCTCGCTGCCGGCGTACTGGATATCCGGACCGTTGTAGTTGACGATTTGGGCGTCGTGGCTGTATCCGTCTTCGGCAAAGCTGCCGATGAGGGTTGGATTGAGCGGATTGCTGATGTCAATGATGTTCAGTCCGCCCGAGAAGGTGCCCGCTCCTATGGGATAGGCCCTGCCGGACGCCTCGTTGATGGCAATGTTGTGGCAGTTTCCGAAGCCGTCATAATGGGCATCAGAACTGAACGTCACAGGCGGGTTGGGAATGTTGCGCAAGTTGGTGAGGTCAAACACCTGCATGCCATGTCCCCCCGCTTCAGAAACGATGAAGGCATGGTCGGCGTACACCTTGATGTCGCGCCATGACGAGTTGACGGTATGGGTCGGCAGGTCACCCAGATAGATGGGGTTGACGGGATTGGTAATGTCGAT
Source organism: Flavobacteriales bacterium (assembly GCA_016780385.1). Lineage (GTDB taxonomy): Bacteria > Bacteroidota > Bacteroidia > Flavobacteriales_D > Sanyastnellaceae > UBA8752. The sequence goes on along the minus strand of JADHLY010000038.1, from coordinate 9,615 downwards.
GAAAGCCGTGCCCGAGGTTTTGCCCAAAAGGGCATATTCCTTGCCGTCGAGCGGATCCGTCCAGCCCCAGATGTCGTTCATCTCTCCGCCACCTACTGCGGTTGTGTTGAGGTGGGACATCAGGTCGACCTGATCACAGGGGTAAATGCCGGCAAAACCGTTGACACAGGGCTCCGTGGGGGGGACGGAAGGGTCGCAGATGCCGTCGCCGTCCACATCAAAAGCGCAACCGCCATTGCAGACGCCAAGGGCATCGGTTTGGCCCACACAATCATCCACGTCATCGCAAATGCCATCATTGTCGGCATCGGCCGTACATGACCCTCCGCACACGCCCACAGCGTCCTCTTGGTTCCCATTGCAGTCGCATTGACCATTGGGGATGTCCGAGCATCCGCAGTCCAGCACCGCACCGGGGCCACCACATACACCACAAGCGTCGTCCTGTTCGCAGGAACCGTCGTCGGTTTCAGCGGTGGCGTCATAGTTGCAGGCGGAAGGATCTGTGCAGCCTGAGGTGGTGGAGGGCTCCAAGCAGAAATTCGTCGATTCCGAATTGGCAAAGCTGCCGCCCGAGGCGACCACTTCACCATTGACGGTCAGGCTGTAACTGCCGTCACCGAAACCACAACAAAGGCCATCGCCATAGCTGTCATTGACCGTGAGGGTATAGCAGCCCGAGCTGCCGCAAATCAGCTCTGTGGCCGTGTAGGTCGTGAAGGATGTGCCGTAAGGCCCACCTGACATCACCATGGCGCCCGAAGCATCATCGACCACCGACCAGGTGGTTTCACCGGGGTATTGGTCTGTCAGGATGGTCATCTCAAACGATTGTGGCGCCCCCGAGATGCACGATCCATCATTGATGGTCGCATCTGCATCGTAGTTGCAGGCGTTGGAGTCTGTGCAGCCGTAACAGCTGAAATCACACGTCCCATCGTCATTTACGGCAGCAGGATCAAAGTTGCAGGCATCATCATCGGTGCAGCCACAGTCCACCTCGCAAGCTGGCGCGCATCCGGTGGAGTTGAGCAAGCTGGCGCGGGCACCACCTGGTTGGAACAAGGCCTGCATGCGCACAGCTTGTCCGGCGGTGAAGAGGTTCATACAATTGTCCTGTGAGTAGTCCATGTAGTTCTGGACCATGTCCACAGAACCGCAGCTTTCGTGGCCGATGGCACAATTGAAGTTGGAGGCGTCGGAAAGGGGAGTGTCGGATACACCATCGTCCACACTGCAGCCGCCGTCGCCCCAGATGTGACGGAGGTCCAACCAGTGTCCCACTTCATGGGTGCCCGTCCGTCCCTGGTTGTAAATGCCCGAACCGGGACCGTCGATACCCACATAAGGGTATCCGCAGACCACCCCGTCCGTGGCGGCCGATCCACCCGGGAATTGAGCATATCCCAACAGACCGCCGCCCAGGTTGCACACCCAGAAATTGAGGTAATCCGAGGCGGGCCACGCATCGGAGCCGCCTTGATTGGTGAATTTCATCGCGTCGTTGGTGCCAAAGCTGGACACTGATGTGGGTACCCTGAGGATGCCATTGGTTGGGGCGCCATCGGGGTCAAAAGACGCCAAGCAGAATTCGATTTCCGTATCCGCTGCCTGCGGCCAAGTGTTGTCCGCATCGCTGTTGAGCCGCCGGAAGTCGTCGTTGAGGACCTGGAGCTGCTCCAGGAGTTCACTGTCGGGAATGTTCTCGGTGCTGTTGGCGTAGAGCACGTGGAAGACCACAGGGATGGTGACCACATTGCTTTGTCCTACAGCTCGTTGCTGCTCCACGATAGGGCTCCACTGCGCGCGATGGGCGTCAATCTGCTGACGTGCTTGGGCGAATTTTTGAAAACCCATCATCTCCACGTGCTTTTCATGGGCTGCACAGGTGCGCTGAGATGGGGCTGTCGAGGCCGCGTCAACAGAGGTCAGGGCGCTTGATTGCCCCATAATGGCCAGCGAAAGGGCGCTGAAAACAACGAGAAAAAATGACTTCATTAAAATTGGTCTGGTCCGTCTCCGAGAAGGTGACTTAACAAATTACGCTCTCCACTCCGGAAAGCGGCAATGAGATTTGTCATCGGAGGCTGCCGAGTTCTCTGCCGGGCAGCTGCGCAAGCCGCCCATAGGCCGGGCTTCACGGGGTGGGTGTCAACGCGCAGGATTGGCGATGGACGCCCGATCTGCGGTTATTCCCTATCGGAACGCTGGGTATTTGGCGCCGGGCTGATGCCGCTGTATTGCATGGTGGTCACCAGTTCGCCTTGGCCGTCAACCAGGCGCAAAAAGAGGTGGCCCTCGGAAGGGAGTGTCCAGGTCATCCAGGGACCGGTAAGGGGGACCGATTCCAGCCGCGCGCCGCGTGCATCAAAGACGATCATCTCCGCCGGGGTCGGTCCGCCCCATTTGAGCAACACTTCTCCGTCCGCTTTGCGGGAAATCAACAGGGGGGACGGGGCGGAGCTTTCCGCCACACCATTGGTGCCGTTCAGCGCGTCGAATTCAGCCTGCAAAACGTCGATGGGCTCGATGCCTTCCGGGGTGATCGCCACGACTAAATCCAGGCTCAGGTTACCAGGGTCGTCACCGGGATTGGCCACACGCAGAAAGGCACTGCGGCTGCTCACCCCTTCATCCAAACACCGCGTATCTGCGCCTGCAACGTTGGCCCCTTGCATGGCGGCCATCAGCTTTTCTGCCAACGTGCCCTCAGTGCCTGTGAAGCCCGCTTCCATTTGCGTCAGAATCTCCTCACCCAAAAGGATGTTGCCCTGGATGGCATAGTTCGGCCCGACAATGTGCCCTTTCCAGTCCATGCAGTTGAGGCCGGTGAAGGCGGCGGCGCGGGCCTCGCCCGTGACAAGGTCAGCCATGCCGTACTGGCGAATGGCCGGATTGCCCTGCACATCGTTGGCCTCCAGCCATGCCATCAGGGCTTCTGGAGACAGGCCATTGTCCACCACTTGGTCGTGCGCCGCATTCTGGTTGGCCGGCACCCAGTAGCTCTGTGTGTGGATGGCCCCAACGTCGGGGATCACATCGCTGATGATCAGCGCACCAGTGGCGATGTCATCGTCGTCAAGGCAGGTCGCCCCTGCGCTGCCCACCTGTCCGGTGGCCACATCGACAGCCACGATGCTGAAGGTGTCCTGGGCAGAGAGGGCATGGCCCATCAGGGCAAGGAATATGAGGGCGAAGCGGCGCATGGGTTCAAGTTAATCAAGGGTGCCATTGCCTCCGCATGATGGAAAAAACGCCCCGCTGAAACCTCTGACAAGAAACGGCGTATAATCTGTCAAATGCCAACCTCATGATGATTCGCATTAAAACCGTTTTGATGGCCGCTATCAGCGCTTGGTTGCTGGCCAGTTGCTCCAAGGAGCAGGTGAATTCAACCCTCGAAGCCCGGACCATTGAGGACCTCGGGTTTGAATGGAATGTGCCGTATTCCGCCTGTCTCGACTCTGATGACCAGGAAGCACTGTGGTGCGGTGATGCCACCTGGCTCGACGGTGAGCGCATGGTGTTGGAGCTCTCTGCACCCGAAGCCGCGGTATCGTCGGCAGACAAGCCTTTGCAGAAGTTTGCCGGTGCCCAAATCATCCGCTACCGCTACTTGCAGGGGAGTAAGTCCGTGATCCTCTTTCTAGAAGGTGGAGAAGTCAACCTGCAATGGGAGGACCCCAGGTCCTGCTTCAGTGGCGATGTGTTTAGCGGGGACTTCTTGACGGTCTGCCGCGGTGGAACGGGGTCCTGATGGCCTTCATTCGGTGATGACCCAGACCGCTCTAGCGACGTGTCCTGTGGCGTCCAATGCGGTCAAGTGATAGGTGCCTGCTGACAGGCCCGCCCGTTCGATCTGCCACCCTTTAGGGGTTTCGCTGACGGCGCAGTCGACCTTACGTCCCGCCGCATCGGTCAGCCTCATCCCCTGAAGCGGAAGGCGGCAACCTGGCCAAGAGACGGTCAGGTCCACCGCGCCGGGGTTCGGGAAAATTTGCAAGGGGGCCGGCGAGCTGCCGGCGTTCGATGGGGCAGGCGCAGAGAGCGGCAGGCCGTCACAATCGGTCGTGCTGCCCAACCGCAAGGCCAGGGCATCGAAGTAGCTGTCGTTGTCTTCTCCGGCAATCCGGGTCCCCTGGAGTTCCAGGCGGACAGTGCGGGTCGCCACAGGCAACAGGCTTTCTATGGCCACAGGTGACCATGTCGCCGACGGCATTTCAAACCATCCCGTCTCTCCGAGTGTTTCTTCCGCATCATCGAGGAACACCATCCGCATGGCGGGAATGTCCGCCCCGCTCCAATCGCTCAGCATTCCCTCAGCATAGGCCACTTGAACCCCCGCATCGATTGAGTCGGCAAAAGCACTGACGTCCACATCTTGGTGCATTCGGGCAAGGTCGCTCTCCGTGCACAGGCCGCCCACCGAGAAATAGCGATCGCCGGCAAAAGGGTTGACCCCATTGCATTCTCCCGCAGTCAGGGATTCGGCGACACCTTCGGTGACCGTCCAGCCGTCCAGGCCATCCTCCCCCCCGGGGTTGGAGAGCAGGTTGTCGCCCTGCAGCGATTCCGAAGTGAAGAAGGGCATGGGGGCTGTCCAGGGGCTCCATTCCAAGGAGCGGTCCCGGTAGCGCACCCGCCAATACAGGGTGGCGTTTTCCGGAAGTCCAGGCATGGCCTCTGTGGTGAGGGATTCTCCCGCTTGTGTGTCTTCGTTGAAATACACATTGCGGTGACGCTCCCAAACATCCGCCAGCGGTGCGTTGAAGCCATTGATGTCATCGGCCACTTGCCATTGGGTCGCGCCATGCAGGGCGCCCGAAGGTCCGCTTCCAAAGGGCGAGGCTGCCAGCACGATGCACTCGGGCGGCTGGGTCGTACCAATGGGGGCCACGGCGACAGGCGGGGGCGGGGTCAGGTTGGCCTTGGTCACCACGAGGCTGTCCGTGCAGACGTTGTCCAGCGTCTCGGCATTGTCGCCGCGGCTGAGGCGTTTGACGGTGAATTGAGGTGTGTCGCCCGCTTCCACATCCACCGCGACGAACCCCCAGTCGTCGGTGGTGATTTCAAATTCCTCATAGTCGAACTGCGGCCATTCCCCCCAGTAGTCGATGGCGCCTCCGGCCGTGGCTACGTTGATCCAGAGGTGCTTGTGGTCTTGTGATTGCCCGCGGGAGTAGCCGTGGGTGTGGCCAAAGAAATGGATGCTGGGCTTGCCGCAGCCGTCGGTAAATGCCTCGAGTTGCTCTACGACCTGTCCCGTGAAGTCACTCTCTCCAGGCGTCCACAGCTCGCTTTTGTGCGGGTGGTGAAGCTGGGCAAAGACGAAGTCGATGTGGTCCATGGTGCAGGTGGACGCCAGTACCTCAGCCAACCAAGCGAGTTGTTCGGGACCGTCATACGGCCCATTGGAGTCCAGTCCCATGAAGCGCACGTTGCCATAGTCCTTGTACCACCAGTGTTCTTCGTAGCCGGCGGTCCCGTTTTCAGGCAGGTGAAAGTATTGGAAGTAGTACGTCGAATTGACCTCGTGATTGCCGAGAACGGGGTAGAGTGGGACCTGCGCGAAGAGGTCATGGGAGGGGGCAAAAAAGTCGTTGGCCCATTGGCTGTAGTTGTTGCCATTGACGACGAGGTCCCCGGGAATCATCACGAGGGCGATCTCATCGGAAGTCTCACCACCGAAGTAGTCGAGCACGCCGTCATGTACGATCTGGTCGAAGACGTCAGGGTCGTTGCCGCTCTTCTGCATGTCGCTCATCGCGACGAAGGTGAAGTCGGCCTCTGCCGTGTGAAGGGGTGGGGTCCTGAACCGGTGGGTCAAGGTGGACACCGGGCCACTCGCTACGCGATAGAAATAAGGCGTATTGGGCGCCAGGCCTTCAATGAGGACGTCGTGCATGGCGCCTCCCGGTGAGCTCAGACCTTCTGAAGTGACGACGTTTCCAAGGTCTTCTGTCGGCCCCCATTCCAATGTCGCTGTGCCCGCATTTGCGCTCTCCCACATCACACGGATGGCGTCTGGCTCCGCGTCCTGCAGGTAAGGTTCCACATTGAATTGGCCCATCGCCAAGAATCCAGACATCAACATTCCAAAGAGAGACAGGCTGCGCATGGGGACAAATTAACGGACGTGCTGCGGTTGTCGGGAACAGTCCAGAGAAAGCGCTGTGGGAGCGGTTATGGACGTTGAGAGCGGCCCATACAGCCGGCCATCGTTAGAAAATACAGGCAAAAGGGGGAGCGGTGTCCCGAAAAGCAAGACCTTCGCGCCCAATTACAGCACGTTGAATTCATTTGCCAGCCTTGGCCTCTCGGCCCCCATCCTCGAAGCCATTGGCAAACTCGGTTTCGAAACCCCCACGGAAATCCAACAGCAGGCCATCCCGCGCCTGATTGAAGGCGACCGTGATTTCATTGGCCTTGCACAGACGGGTACGGGCAAAACTGCGGCGTTTGGATTGCCCTTGCTTGAGCACCTCGATGCCAGCCAGGACCATGTGCAGGCACTGATTCTGGCACCGACACGGGAGCTCGGACAGCAGATCGCCGAGCAAATCGCGCTGTTTGCCGGCCGCATGAAGGGCATCCGGACCGTGGCGGTTTACGGAGGTGCCAACATCGTGACGCAAATCAACCAGCTCAAGCGCCCCTGTCAGGTGGTCATCGCCACGCCGGGCCGCCTCATTGACCTCGCCAAGCGCAAGGCGGTAAAGCTCGATCGCGTGCGTTTCCTTGTACTGGACGAAGCCGACGAGATGCTCAACATGGGCTTCAAGGATGAGCTGGATACCATCTTGAGCTTCACGCCGGATGAAAAGCAGACTTGGCTCTTCTCGGCCACCATGCCCAAGGAGATCCGGCGGATGGTGAAGGAGTACATGGACGACCCGTTCGAAGTGCGGATCGACCCCAAGAGCACCGTCAACACAAACATCGAACACCAATATGCCATCGTACGGCATACGGACAAGACCGAAGCGCTCACCCGCTTCATCGACCTCGATCAGGACATTTATGGCGTGGTGTTTTGCCGCACCAAGCGAGATACACAGAACCTCGCAGAGCAGCTTATCAAAGAAGGGTACCGCGCAGACGCCATTCACGGCGACCTCTCCCAGCACCAGCGGGATCGTGTGATGATGCGTTTCAAGCGCCGAGAATTGCAGGTCTTGATCGCCACGGATGTGGCCGCACGGGGCATTGACGTCAACGACCTGACGCACGTGTTTCATTTTTCACTGCCCAACGACCAGGCCTACTACACGCACCGCTCAGGGCGTACGGCGCGTGCAGGAAAGAAAGGGGTGTCGCTCGCCTTCATCAGCCGCAAGGAGAAGGCCAAGGTGAACCAACTTTCTCGAGGACTGGACGTCGAGTTTGAAGGGGTGCAGATTCCACGGGCCGATGACATCGTGGATGCCCGCTTGCAAAGCTGGGCCCGCAGTTTGTTGAGTCAAGAGGGTTTTGAAAAGACCCCAGAGGCGTTGCTGGAGCAGGTAGACCTGTTGTTGGGGCCGCTGTCCAGGGAAGATTTGATCGTGCGGTTGGTGGCCCGAGAGCTCGCCCGCTTGAACCTGGGCAGGGGTGTGGACCTCAATGAACGTGGTGCCACCGATGACGGTGGGCCCCGCCACAAAAAGGACTTCAAGAAGGGCGGCTACAAGAGGGACTTCAACAAGGGGGGATACAAGAAGGACTTCAAGAAGGGCGGCTATAAGAAGGACTTCAAGAAGGACGGCTACCAAAAAGACGGCTTCAATACGGGCTTTAACGACGGGGGATTCCCCGATGGTGAAACCCGTGCCGATGGCTTCCGGCCCCAGAAGGGCGGCTTCAAAAAAGGAGGGGTAGGCAAGGGTGGCTTCAAAAAAGGCGGCTTCAAGAAAGGCGGACCTGGTGGCGGTGGCTTCAGCAAGCCCGGCAAGCGCAAGTATTAATGTTAAAGCGGCGCAAGGGCGCCTAGGCGATGCAATAATCGCCACGGGGGCGGGGTTGGAAATACAAACCCCCTGCTTTGATGTTTGTATTGATCCTCTCTACCTGTTCCCTCGCGTGCAGCCCCACAACGCCCCCCGACACCTTGGATTTCATCGATGCGGTGAAACGCGGATGGACCTACACGGCCACGGAGGGCCGGCTGGACATGGGCGGACCGCTGGCACTCAGCGTCACCAGTGCAGGCGCTGATGTGCACCTGCTGATCGACGCCGGCACCACATTCCTTGGTCCGGACGACATCCAACCGGCCGTCATCACAGAGGATATGTTCGTGTTCGTCCCGGCGGGTTCTACTGAAGAACTGCTGCTGCCAAGTGCGTGTGGATCGGCAGATGCCATGGGCGCCAGTGAAGGGATGGTGTATGATGCCGGGGTCAGCAAGTTGTCCGACGAGTTGGGCCGGGTGCTCGACCGCATCAACGCTGAATTGAGCCCAATGGACAACACGGCGCAGGAGGTCATCTGGGTGTATACCGATGACCATGATTTCTCGTCTGTATTTGTGCCGGCTGCCGAGGAGCGCACCCTGCTCAACATCTTCGAGGAAGAGGTGGAAGGGTTTGAAGATCCCGGCTATGCGGTGCGCTACAGGGAGCCCGACCCGGAAGAGGGCACCCGTTTCTCAGGGGAGGCCATGGAGGCACGGTGCTCCTTTCCTGTGGACGCCCCGCGCGCCATGGATTGCAGGGTGGTCTTGGAGCAGCCCGATGGCGAAACGTTCACGCTGATCGACGACCTGGATGTCGGGTCTGGTTTCCGCATCTATACCCTGACCGTAGGGCTGGAAGGTTATCCCCCTGGAACGTACCAAATGCGCCTGGAGGGCAAGCGCTTCGGCAATGTGATCGTCTCCCGCGAAATGCGCCTGCAAGGGTAGGAGCGGCAACTGACAGTGGCCCTTGTTATTCTGCCCAGACCTTGAGTTGTTGGAATGCGCCGCCGCGCTGGTGTGCGTTCATCAGGTAGACCTGGTTGCACCCCTGGAAATCGATGGATTGGCCGGCCTGCATGGGGCGGTCCAATACGACCTTTCCAGAAGTTTCAAAGAGCCGAATCCGGCAAGGCTCGATGGCCGTGAACCGGTCACCATTCCACTGCACGAGCTCCTTTTGCAGGTCTGGAGCGGACACTGAGGCCGTGGTGCCACAGAATTGGCTCCAGAAGTTCCACATTTCGACAGCGCTGGTGATGTCCATGTTGCCCCAGGTGCCAAACCAGTCGTGGCCGCCACCATTGACCCGGTAGACGCGCGCTTCATAGCCGTCGTCGCCCCCGGAGTGCGTGATGAGGTCGACCGTGCTGTTGTCGTTCATGTTGATGTTGGGCAAGGCTTCTTCGGTCACCTCGGTGCAATTGTTCCACTCGGCCCATGTGGCCACGAGGGTCTCCACACTGGGATTGCCGCCCCAGTTTCCGGCATCGTTGGGGTTGCCGTAGTAGGACACGGTGTTGTCGGCCGTGCCGTGCAGATGTACCACGGGAACGGGCTGGCTTGGGTTGCATGTGGCCCAGTCATTGCCGCCGATTTGCCCCCCTACAGAGCCAATGCCCCGGAAAGTCTGTGCGTTGCTGCAGGCCAGAGAATAACTCATGTACCCGCCGTTGGAATAG
>JADHLY010000037.1 GCA_016780385.1 Flavobacteriales bacterium | reverse complement strand
AAAGTCGCGAACCAGCAGCTCGTAAATCACGAGGTTCTCTTGCTGGGGCCGCTCAAAGTCGCCATCGGTCCAATTGAATCCATTTCCCCCAGTTTGGAAAACACTGACAGGAGATTGGTTGGTCTGGCCAGCAGGGAAATCGATGAGGAAGGGGTAAGTGGATTCGGGAATCCAAGGGTCGTTCCAGTAGTCGAGCTGCTTCTCTGCGTAAGGGTCGGGAAAGCGATCGTCGTTGGGCAAGACGTGGAATTGGTAGCGGTACTCCTGCTGTGGGTTCAAATCCGTGAGCTCAATCCAGAACCGATCTCCCTCTGGCGTCACGTTCATCATGAAGGGCGCTTGAGTGGTCCAGTCGGTCAGGTCGCCGACGAAGAAAACATGGCTCTTACCCGGGGCGTACAGTTGCAGAACCATGGAAGTGCCATCTGGCGAAGGGTTCAGGCCGTCTTCGGTGCCGGCTGGCGCAGCAGCAGCAGGGGGCGTTTCAGGAAGCACCAATACCGTGGTCGAAATGACCGTGTTGTTTGCGCCGTTGTCGGCGTGGAATTCCACAACAAAGGTCCCGGGCATTTCAGGGGAGAATTCATGGCTCAATTGGACCGCATTGTCGGCCGACGCCAAGGTGTCTCCATCGACGACAAAGGCAAGGCTGGCGGGCTCTGAAGCAGAAGCCTGCAAAGGGAAAAGCTCGCCCATTACAGCGAGGGCATTCTCCGTTTGTGGTTGAAGGAAGACGGCAGAGAAGCTCCCGTCATTGAGCGGGAGGAAGATGTCGCTTCCGTCCGTATCCCGTCCCACCAAGGAACCATTGCCGTTGCGAAAGACCATGGCCAGTTGTTCTGCCGTGACGCCGGCTGGCAATCCGAAGAAGTCTCCAAGGGTCTGTCCTCCGAAGTTGTAGCTCCACAAATTGGTCCCTGCAAAGTTCATCACCCAGTCAGGGTCTGTGCTCGCCCACGGCATATTGACGTACTGCCAATCGGTCGGTGACGCACTGTTGGAGGTGATCAAGCCGGTATGGATGTATACGGGTATGACACCTTCGAGCTCACCGTTTCCCTGCGTGGCATCATAGTACAAGGTCACCTCGTCACTGGCTGAAGGGAAGGGAGGCTCAGTCCAGACGACTTGAGATGACAAAAAGAGTGGGAGCAGGGCACACAGAACGGTGACCATGAAGCGTTGCATCATAATATGTCTACCTAGGGTAAGTGTGGAAATTACACTCAATCGGGTTTCCGATAAGTGTAGAGTTGCGCAGGCTTGTGCAATACGCCCTCTTGTTTCTCATCTAAGGGCACCACGCCCTCCATGCGCTTGACATTCTTGCGGAAGTTTCGCTTGTCGAGGGACTTGCCAAGGATGATTTCGTGCAGGCGTTGGAACTGCCCCAAGGTGAACTTCTGTGGCAACAATTCAAAGATGATGTTGCGTTGGAGGACATCTTCACGCAAACGTTGGAGCCCGGATTCAATGATGGCGTTGTGGTCAAAAGCCAGGCGCGGAACGTCTTCCAAGGGACACCATTCAGCGCGGCTCGCAAAGCTGCTCGGTTTGGGTCGGTACTCCGAGATGGACACAAGGCTGTAGTAGCCGATGGTGACCACCCTGCGGTCAGGGTTTGGCCTAAAGCGGGTGAGCCATTCCTTGTCCTTTTCGTCAAAGACGCGATCAGGTGCACCAAACGCTTGAAATTGCTTCAAGTAAATTCCCTTTAAGGAGGTCAGTGTGCTCAAAATCCGGTCAGCTGCTTCATCCAGGTCTTCTTCGGGCAAGACCAGGTCTCCGGGCACAGCCATGTGGAAGCGGTCGGATTCCATGTCTTCACCCGGCAGTCCCTGACGGATGAGCAATACCTGTAATTTTTCTCCGTCGAATCCAAAGACGACGTTGTCCACACTGAGATCAAATGTGGCAGCGGATGCGTTCGGCACAGTCTTATTAAGTGCTACGTTTTGCATAAGGTGGTGTCAAAAGTACACTAATTTCTCAGTGACGCATCTCGCGCTAACTTCGAGCACCCTTATCTGATGAGTAAAATAGAACGCATCGGCGTCTTGACTAGTGGAGGTGACGCCCCCGGAATGAACGCCGCCATCCGCGCCGTGGTGCGCTGTGCGGTTTTCCACGGCATTGAAGTGACGGGTGTCTTTCAAGGCTATGAAGGCTTGATCACCGGTGACTTAAAGCGACTGCACGCCCGCAGTGTGGCCAAGATTTTGGGCCGTGGCGGCACCATTTTGAAGAGTGCCCGCTGCATGGATTTTCACGAAGCCTCAGGGCGAGCCAAAGCCGCAAAAGTGTTGCGCGATGCCGAGGTGGACGCCTTGGTCGTGATTGGGGGTAACGGAACTTTTAAAGGGGCCCAGAAACTCGCAGAAGAGCAAAATATTCGGGTCGTCGGCATACCGGGAACCATCGACAATGACCTCGCCGGTACAGACTACACCATTGGGTACGACACCGCGACAAACACGGTCGTGGAGGCGGTCGACAAAATCCGTGACACGGCGAGCAGCCACAACCGGTTGTTCTTTGTGGAGGTCATGGGCCGTGACAGTGGATACATCGCCTTGAAAACGGCCATTGCAACCGGTGCCATTGCGGTGATGACCCCTGAAGCCGGCATGGATGTGGACGACCTCATTTCCATTTTGGAGCGCGGTGAGGAATCCAACAAGACGAGCAGCATTGTCATTGTTGCGGAAGGAGACACCAATGGAGGTGCGATGGAAATCGCCGCCAAAGTGCACGCCCGCTATGACAAATACGACACCCGTGTCACGGTGCTCGGGCACATCCAGCGCGGAGGAGACCCCAGTTGCTTTGACCGTGTACTGGCCAGCCGACTGGGCGTAGGTGCAGTCGAAGCGTTACTCAGCGGAAAGACAGCCGTGATGGCCGGGATTGTAAACGATGAAGTGGTCTACACTTCGTTCCCCGAAGCCATCAACAGAAAATCAAAAGGGCTCGACGAAGAACTTCGCGTAGCCCAGATCCTCAGTATCTGAACAACACAACCTTACCAGATCAATATGACCAAAGTTGCCATCAATGGTTTCGGCCGCATCGGCCGTTTGTCCTTTCGCCAACTCCTCGCCAAAGAGGGAGTAGAAGTGTGTGCGATCAATGATTTGACCAGTGTCGAGACCCTTGCTCACTTGCTCAAGTACGACAGTATTCACGGCCGATTCCCCGGAGAGGTGACCGTGGAGAATGGACACCTCGTGGTGAACGGCAAGACGATTCACGTCAGCGCAGAGCGCGATCCGGCCGCCCTTCCATGGGGACAGCTCGGTTGCGATGTAGTGGTAGAGAGCACAGGCGTGTTCCGCGATGCTGATGGTGCCGGCAAGCACCTGACGGCAGGCGCACGCAAGGTGGTCATCTCGGCCCCCGCGAAGGGCGACATCAAAACTGTGGTACTCGGTGTCAATGACAACATCATCACCGACGCAGACACCATTTTGTCCAACGCCAGCTGCACCACGAATTGCTTGGCCCCCATGGCGAAGGTCCTCAATGACAACTTCGGTTTGGTCAAAGGCTACATCACCACGATTCACGCCTACACCTCGGACCAGCGCATTCAGGATGCGCCTCACTCAGACTTGCGCCGTGCGAGGGCAGCAGCCATGAGCATGATCCCCACGACCACAGGCGCTGCAGTCGCAGTTGGCCTCGTATTGCCCGAGTTGAAGGGCAAGCTCGACGGTGTGGCGGTGCGCGTACCGACACCAACGGGTTCTTTGACGGACCTCGTCGCTGAATTGGGCCGCGACGTATCGGCCGCGGAGGTCAACGCCGCCATGAAGGCCGCTGCTGATGGCCCCATGAAGGGCATTCTCGAGTACACCGAGGACCCCATTGTCAGTGCTGACATCGTTGGCAACCCGCACAGCAACATTCTCGATGCCGGAATGACCTCCGCCCAAGGAAACATGGTCAAGGTCTTCGGTTGGTATGACAACGAAATGGGGTATTCCAGCCGCGTGGCCGACCTCGTGCAGCGCATCGGCTGATTCATGCGCGTGCTGATTGCCGACAGCGGCTCGACAAAGTGTGACTGGCAGCTACTTGACGCTTCCGGCACGGAGATGATGGAATTCCATACGATGGGATTCAATCCTTATTTCCATGATGCCGACAAAGTGGAAACCGTGATGAATGGGCACAGCGATGTGCAGGCCATTCAAAATGAGGTGACCCACGTGTTTTTCTATGGTGCGGGAAGCAGCTCTCCTGAGCTGTGTGCCATCATTCAGGAGGGACTGCAGCGGGTGTTTTCTGAAGCTGCCGTGACCGTAGATCATGACCTCGTAGGTGCGGCTTACAGCACATTTGACGGGCGCTCCGGCATCACGTGCATCATCGGCACGGGGTCCAACAGTTGTCGTTTTGACGGCCAAATCGTTTCGGAAGAAGTACCCGCCTTAGCGTACATCCTCGGGGACGAAGCCAGCGGCAGCTGGCACGGCAAGAAATTACTGGCCGCCAAGTTGTACCATCACCTTCCAGCTGCAGTGGAGGCCGATTTTGACGCAAGCTATGGGTTGACCAAAAGCGACATCATCGACCATGTCTATCTCAAAGAAGACCCCAATGTCTTCCTGGCCAGCTTCATGACATTTATCGGCAAGCACCGCGATGAGCCCATGTTCCAGGCGTGGCTTTCCGAAGGGTTCAGGGCCTTCCTCGATGTGCACGTGAAGTGCTACAGTGAGTGGCCTCATGAACCGGTGCACTTTATCGGGAGTGTCGCGTACCATTTCCAGGAGGAGTTGCGCGCAGAATGCGCCAAGGATGGCATCGAAGTGGGTCAAATCATCAAAAAGCCCATTGACGGTTTGGCGTCATACCACCTCAAGCACATCTTGCCCGCCCTGAAGTCTTAACCGTTAAGCCCATGGCCTATACCCCAAAAGCCTGCCTCTTTGACCTCGACGGTGTGATCGTTGATACGGCCAAATACCATTTTTCAGGCTGGAAGCGATTGGCGGAAGAGTTGGGTGTGCCATTTACGATAGAGGACAATGAGCAGCTCAAAGGGGTGAGCCGCGTTGGCTCATTGGAGTACATCTTGAACAAAGGAGGCTTGTTCCTCGACAACGACACCAAGGTGCGTTTGATGGAACGCAAAAATGACCAGTACCTCGAGTTGGTATCCGGCATGACTCCCGAAGAGCTGTTTCCCGGTGTGGTTCAATTCATCGATGAATTGCGCGGTCAAGGCATCAAGGTGGGATTGGGGTCGAGCAGCCGAAACGCACCGCTGATATTGGAGCGCTGTGGCATAGTCGATCGGTTTGAGACCGTTGTAGACGGCAACAGCATCACCTTTTCGAAGCCCGATCCCGAGGTGTTCCTCAAAGGGGCTCAAGCATTTGGGGTGACACCGGCCGATTGTGTGGTGTTTGAAGACGCGGTCTCCGGGGTGCAAGCAGCGGTCAACGGCGGCTTCCGCGCAGTGGGTGTAGGGGACCCCGAAACTTTGGCCGCGGCCGAGTTTGTTATTTCAGGCTTTGAGGACTTCAACTTGGAGGTCCTGTCCAATCGCCTTTCCTGACCCCTTAAATTTCGGCCATGCTGAGATACTTGGATGTCGACCCTTGGAAAGTGGTCGAGAGCGGATTTCATCCAGAACGCCAACGCAGTTCTGAGTCCATCTTCAGTGTGGGGAACGGCCGGTTCGGTCAGCGCGCCAATCACGAAGAACATTACAGTGGCGATCACCTCCGGGGAAGCTATGTCGGGGGGGTATACTATCCTGACAAGACCAAGGTGGGGTGGTGGAAGAACGGCTACCCCGAGTACTTCGCCAAGGTCTTGAATGCGCCCGATTGGACTTCGATCCGCGTCCAAGCCAATGGTGAGGAGCTGGACCTTGCCCAGCAGACACCCCGACATTTTCGCCGTGAGCTCGACATGCTGCGCGGTGTGTTGACGCGGAGTTTCGAGGCGACCGTCGGGGAGTTGCACCTGTCGGTCAAAGCGCAACGCTTCGTCAGCATGGCCGACGTGGAGACGGCACACCTGAGGTATTCGGTGGATGTGCTGAGCGGAGAAGGTTCAGTCACGTTGGAGTCCATCTTGGATGGAGATGTCACCAATGAAGATGCGAACTGGGAGGAGCGTTTTTGGCAGACGCTGGAAGCAGGAGGCGACGATGTTGGCGGACATCTTCTGGTCGCCACGCGCAAGACAGATTTCCGTGTGGCCCATGCCATGCGGTCTGCAGCTTGGTTCGATGGCCGGTCTTCGGAGTCCAAGTCCCGAAGTTTGTCAGATGGTCACGCCGTCCTTCATGAATTCACTGTGGAAGCAGGATCCCGAATTGTGGTGGACAAGACGGTGGCGCTGTTGCGGGGCATGGATCATCCTGCCGACGAGCTGCTCCAACGCGCCCAGGAAAAGGCAGGAACGGCGGTCGACCGGGGCTGGAATGCCGCCCTTCAAGACCACATGATGGCATGGGAACGGATCTGGGAGCGGGCCGACATCACCATCGATGGGGACGAGGCCGCCCAACAGGCCATCCGGTTCAACATCTTTCATTTAAACCAGACTTTTACCGGAGACGATCCCCGCTTGAACATTGGTCCCAAAGGGTTTACTGGAGAGAAATACGGGGGTGCGAGTTATTGGGACACAGAGGCTTATTGCTTGCCCTTCTATCTGGGCACTCACCCTTCCGGGGTCGCCAAGCAATTGCTGGTATACCGCCGTCAGCACCTCGAGCGTGCGATAGAAAACGCCCAGAAGCTCGGATTTGAAGCTGGGGCAGCACTGTACCCCATGGTCACCATGAATGGGGAGGAATGCCACAATGAGTGGGAGATCACGTTCGAGGAAATCCACCGCAACGGGGCCATGGTCTATGCCATCCACAATTACATCCGCTATACGGGAGATGAGGAATACCTCGCAGCCGGAGGATGGGAGGTCATCCTCGGGGTGGCGCGATTCTGGGCACAGCGTGTCAATTGGTCCGAGGCCAAACAGGCGTGGGTCTTGCTGGGTGTGACGGGCCCCAACGAATACGAGAACAACGTCAACAACAACTGGTACACCAACCGACTTGCCGCATGGTGTCTTCGCCGGGCTTGCGCGGCGTTGGACTGGATGAAGGCCCATGCTCCGGAGGAGTTGGTCCACCAAAACGAGCGCTGGACTTTCAGTGAACCCGATGAGCGGCCGCATTGGGAGGCGGTCATGGAAGGCATGTACTACCCCAAGCTCGAGGGCACGCGGGTGTTTTTGCAGCAGGACGGCTTTATGGACAAGGAGCAAACGCTGGTGGCGTCGCTTCCGCAAGACCAACGGCCCATCAACCAGCATTGGAGCTGGGACCGCATTTTGCGCTCGGTGTACATCAAGCAGGCCGACACGTTGCAGGGGTTCTACTTTTTTGAGGACGAGTTTGACCTGGAAACCCACCGCGAAAACTTCGAATTCTATGAGCCCCGCACAGTCCATGAGAGCAGCTTGAGTCCATGCGTCCACGTGGTGCTTGCGGCCAAGCTCGGCTTGGAGGAAAAAGCCGTCGAGATGTACTTGCGCACGGCCAGACTGGACCTCGACGATTACAACAATGAGGCCTACCAAGGCCTGCACATCACGAGCATGGCAGGCACTTGGATGAGCGTTGTGGAAGGCTTCGGGGGATTCAGGGTCCGTGATGGCGTACCGCATTTCACGCCGATGTTGCCCAGCGCATGGAAGGGCTACAGCTTTCAATTGCACTTCAGGGGGCGCCAACTCCAAGTGGTGGTGGACGCCGAAGGCACTCAGGTGCACCTTCAGTCGGGTGAGCCGCTTCAGGTCGTGATCGACGGCGAAGCGGCCCACCTGACCTGACCGGAATTAATCCACCCAGAGGCTGTTGATGGCGCCCGGTGTGCCCCCCGTATTGATGGAGGCACTCCATTGTGCGGCATCGTGAGGGTCACCGCTGAGGAACAGCCTTTCTAAGGATGGCCCTTGCCCATCTGGGGCGCTGTCCCAATCGCCGTTGTCGCTGTAATTCACCGACTCCACGACGGTGCCATCAGGCGACCTCAAGGCGATGAGCTCGCCGGAGTTGTGGAGTCCCCCTGAACCCCAATCGTATACGGGGTACCCCAAGCCGGAATAGGTCACGTCCATGGCGGCGACCACGAGGTAGGCGCCTCCAGCGATGCTGGCCCCTTGGGGAAAGGTGAAGCTGATGCCTTCCGTGAGTGACCACCCTTGGAGGTCAACGGCGTTAGCACCAGGATTGTACACCTCAAGGAATTCATATTCGCTGTCATTGCCCTGGGCGGATGCAGGGTTGTAATGCAGCTCCGTGATGTGCAGCTGTGGCCAACCGTCTTCAGGCGGTTCGGAGTCACATGTAGTGCCGAACTGAGCCAGGACCACCAACAGGTCACTCATGCCGACGACACCGTCGCCGTCGAGTTCAGCGGAGCAGCCTACACGGAGAGTGGGCCATTGGGCAGCGAGCGGTCCGGAAAGCAGACAGCACGCAATAATGAGGGGGAGGAAGGAAGGGAATCGCATGGGATAGTAGGATGATTGTCATCCCGAATCAAATCCCTTTGAGGCCCCCTATTACCTGCGGTTCACCAGTGGTAACCCTGAGTTTGCCTCCGACAGCAATCGCCGGTCAGAGGTGCTCGTTGGCCAAGTTGGCCAGGTCACTGCGCTCGCCCTTGTCGAGTGTCACATGGCAAAACAGGTCCCGCCCCTTGAGGCGGTCAATCACATGACTCATGCCGTTGGACTGTTCGTCCAAATAAGGGGTGTCAATC
Organism: Flavobacteriales bacterium; assembly: GCA_016780385.1. Classification (GTDB taxonomy): domain Bacteria; phylum Bacteroidota; class Bacteroidia; order Flavobacteriales_D; family Sanyastnellaceae; genus UBA8752. The sequence continues at coordinate 10,322 of JADHLY010000037.1, read as the reverse complement.
TGCCGCACATCACCCGTGAGGATGATCTTGGAGTTCTCTCCGGCCCGGGTGATGATGGTCTTGACCTCGTGTGGCGTAAGGTTTTGGGCTTCATCCACAATGAAGATGACATTGGACAGGCTGCGCCCGCGGATGTAGGCCAAGGGGCAAATGGTAATCTTGCCCGCCTCCCGCATTTCTTCGATGGCACGGTACTTCCGCTCGTTTTGGCCAAACTGGCTCTTGATGAAGTTCAGGTTGTCCCAAAGCGGCTGCATGTACGGATTGACTTTCTCTTCAGCGTCACCTGGGAGAAAGCCGAGGTCCTTGTTGCTCAGCGGCACGATGGGGCGGGCCAGAATGATCTGGTCGTATTGGTTTTTCTGTTCCAATGCACCGGCCAAGGCGAGCAGGGTCTTGCCCGTTCCGGCCACACCGCTGATGGTGACGAGGTGAATGTCGGGGTTGAGTATGGCGTGCAGGGCAAAGGCCTGTTCTGCATTCTTGGGCTTAATGCCGTATGCATAGCGCTTGTCCACACGTTCGATCAACTTCTTGGACTCATTGAAGTAGCCCAGGGCAGAAGCAGATTGGTTGCGCAGTATGTAGAAGTGATTGTTCTTCCGATCCTTGCCCAGCACGCTGATTTTACGGGTCTGGCCAGAGACATACATCTTGCGCACCACTTCGGCGTCCACATCTTGAAGCAAGGTTTTGCCAGAGTAAAGGTGCTGCTTGTCCTTGACCTTGCCGGTCTTGTAATCTTCCGCGGGAAGATTGAGCGCCTTGGCCTTGAGCCTCAGATTGATGTCCTTGGAGACGAGCACCACTTTCATATCGGGCTCATCGTGCTGCAATTGCAGGGCAGCGCTCAATATTTTGTGGTCATTGGTCTTTTTGTCAAAGACGCGGGCGGCATCCAGTCCGCTCGGGTGGCCTTCTGAGCTCATCACGATGCGCATGAGACCCTCCGCTTCATTGCCGAGCGGAATCCAATCCTTCAGGGTGAAGTCCTTGCTCAACCGGTCAATGATTCGGATGCATTCACGGGCCTCAAAATTCTTCGTCTCATTGCCCACCTTGAAGGTGTCGAGCTCCTCGAGCACCGTGATGGGAATGGCAATCCTGTTGTCCTCGAAGTTGCCAATCGCATTGTGGTCGTGCAGCAAGACCGAAGTGTCAATCACAAACACTTTGACCTTTTGACGCACAGGAGGGGAGTGCTTGCTCGCGCGTTTATTCTGCGTTTCGGTGGCGACGGCTTCTGAAGTAACAGTGTCCAAAGCACCATGTTCAGGTTGCTCAGGAGAGAGGAGTGGTTGCTTGGTCGTCAAAGTGCTTCAGTTGTTGAACCTTGCGTTCTCGAAGGGTGAGAGCTTCAAGCCCGTGATGTTGTTTGATATCCAATGGGATGTACCCAAGCTATTGCGCGTATCAGGGCATGTGAAAAGGACCGCGGAGGACTTCTTCACGTCAAGCGGGGGACAGTTTATTTAACGGCCCGAAAAGTCCTGCCAACACAAGGCTGAGCGTCACAGCTTCTGTCGCTCTGACGCCGAAATTGGAAACAGACTACAATTGGCCTCAGCCGAAATACAGTGCAGGCAAACCTTCGGGCATGTTGACCGTGATGGTGCGGGCATTGCGGTCCACATCCACGAGGGTTTCATCCATAATGGGGAAGAGGCCCTCTCTTTCTCCAAGCTGAGATTTGAACAACGGATTACCTGGCAAATCCAGCACTGTGATGATGTCGCCCAAGGGGCCAAAGGTTTGGTCGATCAGCGCAAATCCCACCACCTCGTGATAATAGAAGCGCAGCCCATCCAATGGGGGCAAAGCCGCCATGGGCAACAGCAGCCTGTGTCCTGAAATGGCTTGTGCCCCTTCGATATCGTCCACGCCTTCAAATGTGACCACCGTCGATTTTGGGCGGATAGAGATTGAGGTGATGGTGTAAGGAACAAGGGTGCCTTGGCGCTCCACCCACACCATGTCGAGCTTGGCGTAATGCTGGGGGACGTCCACATCAAGTTTGATGGCAACTTCCCCTTTAAGGCCATGCGGCTTGAGGGTTTTGCCCAACTCAAACATGTCATCCACAGTGGTCATGGTGCGAATTTCGGCCTTGGCGTGAAATGAAGAAGCCACCCGGAGGTGGCTTCTGAAAGTTTTGTGTGTTGGAGGGGATCAGCCTTCCTTCTCTTCACCGCCTTCTTCAGCGGGCTTCTCTTCTTCAGCGGGAGCCTCCTCAGCAGCGGGCGCTTCTTCAGCGGCGGGCGCTTCTTCAGCAGCGGGCGCCTCTTCAGCAGCGGGTGCCTCTTCAGCAGCGGGCGCTTCTTCAGCAGCGGGTGCCTCTTCAGCAGCGGGCGCTTCTTCAGCAGCGGGCGCTTCTTCAGCAGCGGGTGCCTCTTCAGCAGCGGGCGCTTCTTCAGCAGCGGGCGCTTCTTCAGCAGCGGGCGCTTCTTCAGCGGGGGCTTCCTCAGCGGGGGCAGCAGCGGCTTCGGCTGCAGCTTGGGCAGCTGCCGCTTCAGCAGCCAATTCGGCTTGCTTTCCAGCAATCTCCTTGGCGCGGGCATCGTTGACCTCCTTTTCATGGGCGAGGGCCTTAATGCGGGCTTCTTCAGCAGCAGCAGAAAGTTTGCTGGACTTCTGGGCCACCTTGCCCTCTTTGTCGCGCAACCACTCTTCGAACTTGGCCTGGGCCTGCTCTTCGGTAAGGGCGCCTTTTTTGACGCCGTTCAGGAGGTGGTTGTGGTAGACCACACCCTTGTACTTGAGGATCGCACGGGCCGTGTGGCTCATCTCTGCACCGACTTGCAACCAATAGAGGGCGCGGTCGTGCACGACGTCAATCGTTGCAGGGTTCGTGTTGGGATTGTAGGCACCGACTTTCTCGATAAACCGACCGTCGCGCTTGGCGCGGGCATCGGCTGCTACAATGTGGTAGAAGGGCTTGCCTTTCTTACCGTGACGTTGGAGGCGGAGGCGTGTTGCCATTTGAAAAACGTTTTAGAAGGGTCCGAAACCCCGTTGTTGATACTGGTAAAATGGGGCGCGAAGATAGTGCGCGACCAATGGCTGAACAACCTTTTGACCAGGAAAGCGAATCAACCCCTGATGTGATCGAGGAATTCGCGGCGGGCAGCGTCCTGTTTGAAGGCACCGTGGTAATCAGCGGTGACGGTTGAGCTCTGCTCATCTTCGATGCCTCGGCTGGAGACGCAAAGGTGCTTCGCTTCGATCACAACCGCGACATCTTCCGTATCGAGAATGGACTTGAGGGCCTCTGCAATTTGACGCGTCAAACGCTCCTGCACTTGAGGGCGCTTGGCATAGTGGTCCACCAACCGGTTGATCTTACTGAGTCCAATCACGCGCCCTGAAGAACGGTAGGCCACATGGGCCCTGCCGGTAATGGGCAGGAAGTGGTGCTCGCAAGTGGAGTTGAGGTTGATGTCCTTCTCCACCAGCATCTCGCCGTACTGGTAGGTATTGTTGAAGGTGCGGCACACCGGATGGTTTTCCGGATTCAATCCACGGAAAATCTCTTGCACGTACATCTTGGCCACCCTGCGCGGCGTGCCCGACAAGCTGTCGTCCGTCAGGTCCAAGCCCATGACCTCCATGATTTCGCGAAAGAGCGGCTCAATTCGCGCCATTTTCTCGGCGTCACTCAATGCAAAAGCGTCGGGCCGCAGAGGGGTGTCCACAGAGGTGCCTACGTGATCATCGCCGATGATGTCATTGGAGGAGCTGCGGTCAAATCCGCCGTTGGGGATGGGGTTGGAGGTGGTCATCGCAAGGGTGTGTGGATTAAAAGCAAATTCGCGTGGATGATGTTCAATCCACGGGGTGTCCACAATGCGCGGTCACACCACCCAATTGGGCGAAATTGGCCGTATGATCCTCGTTTACGATACCGAGACCACCGGATTGCCAAGGGATTGGAATGCGCCGCTCACCGATGGAGAGAATTGGCCCCGCTTGGTACAGTTGGCTTGGCAACTGCATACACCGGAAGGGAAATTGGTGTCGCGCGGGAACCGCATCGTAAAGCCGGATGGATTCACCATACCGTACAATGCGGCCAAGGTCCACGGCATCACCACTGAGCGCGCTACAGCGGAAGGGCACGATTTGGACGTCGTCCTCGAAGAGTTTGGCCGCGACCTCGACCGGGCTGAATATGTCATGGGCCACAACATCGGCTTCGATGTCAACATCATGGGGGCCGAGTGGATTCGCCGTGGTGCTTCAGCAGAGCGCGTCACGGACAAGGCGCTCATAGACTCAAAAGACGAAGGGACGGAGTTCTGCGCGATTCCAGGCGGACGCGGTGGCAAATTCAAATGGCCCACCCTGACCGAGCTCCACGAGAAGTTGTTTGGTGAGGGGTTTGGCGACGCCCACGATGCGGCTTACGATGTGGACGCCACGGCCAAGTGCTTTTTTGCCTTGGTGCAGCGGGGGATCATCCAACGCGACGGCTTCCCACAAGGTCAAGGGGTGCAGTATGAAGCGCCGAAACTTGAAGCCGCCAACTTCGCCCAACCCCAACCGAGTGTGGCCCCCAAGCAGGTCCCTGCTGTGGCCGGCGGTCAGACGACAGCGGCTGGAGCAGCTGCGGTTACGGACGTACCGTTTTCGCATTTGCACGTTCACAGTCAGTTCAGCGTACTCCAAGCCACATCGAGTGTTCAGGCGCTCATCGACAAGGCTGTAGAAGCGGGTATGCCCGCCATGGCCATCACCGACCGTGGCAACATGATGGGGGCGTTCCATTTCGTGCGCGCCGCCAACAAGGCGGGCATCAAGCCCATCGTCGGGGCGGAGCTCAACGTCTGCCAAGACCATGCCGATCGGTCCAAGAAGGACGACGGCTACCCCATTGTGATGCTCGCGCGCAACAGGGCGGGCTACCACCGGCTGGCGAAATTGAGTTCGCTCGCCTTTACCGACGGCTTCTATTACGTCCCGCGCATCGACCGCACCCAACTGCTCGAATACAAGGAAGACTTGATTGTCACTACGGGCGGGCTGTTTAGCGAAGTGCCCAGCCTTTTGCTCAACGTGGGAGACCGCCAGGCAGAAGAGGCTTTCTTGTGGTGGAAAGCCCAGTTTGGCGAACACTTCTACGCTGAGCTCAACCGTCACGGTTTGGAGGAGGAGAAGGTGGTCAACGACTTTCTGCTTGAGATGTGCCGCAAGCACGATGTGCGCTACATCGTAGCCAACAACAGCTTCTACACCACCCGCCAAGAAGCGGATGCCCACGACATCTTGCTGTGCGTCAAGGACGCCGCCAATGTGAGCCAGCCCAAGCGCTACGTGGGCAAGCGCGGCCGCGAATTCCGCTTTGGCCTGCCCAACGATGAGTTTTATTTGAAGTCACCCGAGGAGATGAAGCGGCTCTTTGCCGACCTCCCTGAGGGTTTTCAAACAGTACACGCCATCGTAGAGGGCTGCGAAGGCTATGAGCTAGAGCGCGATGTGTTGTTGCCGGCATTTGACATCCCTGAGGAGTTTGTGCACGCCGAGGACGCATCCGACGGCGGTAAGCGCGGAGAGAACGCCTACCTGCGGCACCTGACCTACAAAGGGGCAGAGAAGCGCTATCCCGAGATCACCGACGAGATCCGCGACCGCATTGATTTCGAATTGGAGACCATCGAGCGGACGGGATATCCGGGTTATTTCCTCATCGTTCAGGACTTCACCACGGCGGCCCGCGAAATGGGCGTCAGTGTGGGGCCGGGCAGGGGATCAGCCGCGGGCAGTGCGGTGGCGTATTGCACGGGCATCACCAACGTGGACCCCATCGCGTACGACTTGCTGTTCGAGCGCTTCCTGAACCCCGACCGCGTGTCATTGCCCGATATCGACATCGATTTCGACGACGAGGGGCGCGGCAAGGTCATCGACTACGTGATCAACAAGTACGGGGCCAACCAGGTCGCACAGATCATCACGTACGGCACCATGGCGGCCAAGAGTTCGATCCGGGACACGGCGCGTGTGATGGAGTTGCCGCTGGGCGATGCTGACCGGTTGTCCAAGCAGATGCCCGACATCTCATTGTCCAAGCTGTTCAAGCTCGACGACAAGGCCCTCAAGGAAAAGTTGCGGGGTCAAGAGGGGCTGGACCAGGTCAACGCCATCAAAGCCATCCACGACGGCCAGGGCCTCGAAGCCGAAGTCCTCAAAAAAGCCCGCGTCATCGAAGGGTCGGTGCGCAACACTGGCATACACGCCTGCGGGGTCATCATCACCCCAGATGACATCACCAAGTTCGTTCCAGTCGCCACGGCCAAAGACAGCGACATGGTGTGCACGCAGTTCGACAACTCGGTGGCGGAGGATGCCGGTCTGCTCAAGATGGACTTCTTGGGATTAAAGACCCTGACCATCATCAAGGATGCGGTCCGCAATGTCAAGAAACGGAGTGGGGTAGAGCTGGATCCGGAAGCCTTTCCACTGGACGATGAAGCGACCTATGCACTGTTCCAGCGCGGCGATACCGTGGGCATTTTCCAATACGAGTCGGTGGGCATGCAGCGGTACCTCAAGGACCTCAAGCCCACTGAGTTTGCGGACTTGATCGCCATGAACGCGCTGTACCGCCCTGGCCCATTGGAATACATCCCGGCGTTCGTCCGCAGGAAGCACGGCCAGGAGCCGGTCAAATACGACCTCGATGCCTGCGAAGAGTACCTCGCAGAGACCTATGGCATCACCGTCTATCAGGAGCAGGTCATGCTGCTCAGCCAGAAGCTCGCCGGTTTTACCAAGGGTGAGGCGGACACCCTGCGGAAGGCGATGGGCAAGAAGAAGGCAGACCTCATTGCCAAGATGAAACCCAAATTCTTGGAGGGAGGAGAGGAGCGCGGCCACGATACGACCGTGTTGGAGAAGATTTGGAAGGACTGGGAAGCGTTTGCTAGCTATGCCTTCAACAAGTCGCACTCGACCTGCTACGCCTTGGTGGCTTACCAGACGGCTTACCTCAAGGCCAATCACCCCGCCGAATTCATGGCAGCGGTGTTGTCCAACAACATGTCCGACATTAAGAAGGTGACCTTCTTTATGGAAGAGTGCCGGCGCATGGGGACACCGGTACTCGGGCCCGACGTCAACGAGTCCGAATTCAAGTTTGCCGTCAACGCCGAAGGGGCCATCCGCTTCGGACTCGGCGCCATGAGTGGCGTGGGAGAGGGGGCAGTGGTGTCCATCGTGGAAAGCCGCACCGAAGAACCTTACAAGAGCATCTTTGATTTCGCGGTCAAGGTCAACCTCAAAGACTGCAACAAGCGCGTGTTTGAAGCGCTCGCCCGCGGTGGCGGCTTTGACGACCTGCCCCAGGCGATTTTCCGCTCGCAGTGCTTTGCCGAGGACCAGAAGGGCCGGACCACCATCGAGCTGGCCATCCGCTATGGCCAGGCGACACAGGAGAGCGAGAATTCATCGCAGGCTTCGCTGTTTGGTGGTGATACCGGTGCGATGGAAATTCCCGAGCCGCCTGTCCCGGTGTGTGAGGAGTGGGCGCCGTTTGACAAGCTCGCCCGCGAGAAAGAAGTGGTGGGGGTATACCTCTCGGGCCACCCTCTCGATCAGTTCAAGGTGCAGCTGGACCAATTCTGCACGCCAGGTGGACTGGCCAATCTGGAAGACCTGGCCGCAGCCCGCGGCCGCACGATTTCCTTCGGTGGCATGGTGACGGAGGCCGAACACAAAATCGGCAAGAACGGCCGCCCTTGGGGTGGCATGACGGTCGAAGACTACCACGGATCCCGGCGCATGCCGTTCTGGCGGGACGACTACATCAAGTTCAAGGACTTCATGACCGAGGGCTGGTTCCTCTATATCAAGGGCAAAGTGCAGATGAAGCAGTTCCGGGGCGCTGACGAGCTCGAATTCAAGGTCACCCGCATCGAACTGCTCTCGGATGTCCTGGAGAAACTGGCCGGCCGCCTGCGTGTGCAGCTCAACCTCGAAAAGGTCAGCGAAAGCATGGTGGAGGAAGTGTGCCAATTGATCGAGTCCAACCAGGGCGGAGTGGGGGTGACCGTCGAGCTGCACCATCCCGATGCGGTATTGGAGATGCCTTCCCGGCGCAAGCGGGTGGAACTGACCCCGGAGTTGCTCGATGGGCTTGACGCTTTGGACGGCGTCAAGTACAAGGTGATGGGTTCCGGTGGATAAGTTGACACCCTTTGGCGACTTGGGTCACCCTGAGCTGTCCATACCCGGCTAAATTTGACACCAAACAACGCTCCCCATGGCTATTGAAATCAACGAAGCAAACTTCGAAGAAGTCGTGATGAACACGGATAAGCCCGTGATGGTCGACTTCTGGGCGGAATGGTGCGGTCCTTGCCGCATGGTTGGTCCCGTCGTCGAGAAAATCGCCGGCGACTACGAAGGCAAAGCCGTCGTCGGCAAGGTCGACGTCGACTCCAATCAGGAAATCAGCATGAAATTCGGTGTCCGGTCCATCCCAACCATCGTGTTCCTCAAGAATGGCGAAGTGGTCGACAAGTCTGTCGGTGCCGTCCCAGAAAACGTGCTGACCGAAAAGCTCGAGAAGCTGATGGCCTAACAGCCCTGCGATTCACAACCTTTTGAACGCCCCGCCTGCCAGCGGGGCGTTTTCATGTCCGTATCTTTGGAAGGACGTGCCCATCAACCTGCAGCCCCATCAATTCCGCCAGATCGGATCCCTCGAATTTCTTGCAAAGCAAGCGGTCGAGGGCTTTATCACGGGCCTGCACCGCAGTCCTTACCACGGGTTTAGTGTAGAGTTTGCAGAGCACCGGTTGTACAACCCCGGGGAGAGCATGCGGCACGTCGATTGGAAGCTCTATGCCCGCTCGGACCGCTTCTATGTCAAGACCTACGAGGAGGAAACCAACCTGCGTTGCCAGATTGTGATCGACACCTCTGGTTCGATGTACTATCCCGCAGACGTCTCTCCGGAGACGGGGATGAACAAGATCAAGTTTGCCACGCACGCTGCGGCAACCCTGATTGAGTTGTTCAAGCGCCAGCGCGACGCTGTGGGCCTCAGCCTTTTTGACAGCAGCCTGCATGCCCACCACAAGGCGCGGTCCACCCAGGCCCACCAACACCTGATGTACGCCGAATTGGAAAAGGTCCTTTCCGGCGTCGGTGAAGGGGGAGGAGAGACCGCTGCAGTGGAGGCCATCCATACCATCGCGGAGGCGACACCCAAGCGCTCTCTCATCGTGTTGTTCAGCGACATGTTGGACAGAACCCGAGACCTCGACGCCGTATTTGCCGCTCTGGCACATTTGCGCCACGCCAAGCACGAGGTGGTCGTCTTCCACGTACTGGACGAAAAGACAGAACAGCAGTTTGATTTTGCCGATCGCCCCACCACGTTCATCGATTTGGAGAGCGGGGAGGAGGTGCGCGCCAATCCCGCTGAGGTGCGCGATGCCTACGTCCAGCGGATGGCATCATTGCGCCGGGACCTCGATGTGCGCTGCGGTTCTGCGGGCATTGATTGGGTGGAGGTGGACATCGCCAAAGGGGTCAATCCTGTGCTGACCGCCTATCTGCTCAAGCGGCAGCGGATGAGATAATTGTTAATTACTTTACACTGATAGACAGTTAGTTAAGTAGGTTATCAACATCTCAACAGTGCTTTTTCTTGCGCAATTGTGAATAGCGTGCTTTCTTGCCCGCCCTTCACAACGCCTTCGGGCACGCCATGTCAGACCACTTCCTCATCCGCCGCGCCGCGCGCGCTGCTGCAGCATCCGCCGCGATGTTGTCCCCGGTCACATTTTCGGTAGCTGCAACGGCCGATACGACCTGGGCCATGCCGACGTCCCGGATCACTGTGGAGGATCCCGTTCACAAGAAGCACCTTCTCGAGAGGATTGAAATCAACACCGAGTCCAAGGAGTGTGTGGTGCTGCGCGTGGACATGAAAGAAGAAAATTTTGTGCTCTATCAGGTCGGTTTGCCCGACGGAAGGGTGCTCAGGAGCGGCTCATGGCTATTGGCCCCCGGTCCCAACGAATTGATTCTGGATGCCCGAGACTGGCCTTCTGGAACATTGGAACTCAGCGTCCTGACGAAAAAGGACCTGATGAAGCTCGATTTCGAAAGATGAGCTTCGATCACCGCGGACGCATTACCCGCAAAAAAAAGCGATGCCACTTGTAACCATTAAAAGGCGCAATCGTATATTTGCGCCCCCGCAGACGAGAAGTCGTTTGTGGAGGTCGAAAGACCAGGTCTGGTAGTTCAGTTGGTTAGAATACATGCCTGTCACGCATGGGGTCGCGAGTTCGAGTCTCGTCCAGACCGCCAAC
>JADHLY010000036.1 GCA_016780385.1 Flavobacteriales bacterium | reverse complement strand
ATCTCCATCGTGTTTCTAGATGATGGCCCGCGCAAGATTGAAGTCCAAGCGGATTTAGGCAAAATTGAGCAGGTCCTGACCAACCTCGTGTCCAACAGCTTGCGCTATGGCAAGGAAAACGGAACCACGCAGTTGCGCTGCTATGACATGGAAGAACAGGTCCTGGTCGAAGTGGCCGATGATGGCATCGGCATGTCAGAAGAACATTTGCCTCGGATTTTCGAGCGCTTCTACCGGGTCGATAAAAGCCGCTCCCGCAATGCTGGAGGAAGTGGCCTTGGACTGGCCATTGTCAAACACATCATTGAAGCCCACGACCAGAGCATATCTGTGCGCTCCACTCAAGGCAAGGGCTCCACATTTTCTTTTACGCTGCTCAAGGCCTAGCGTTGGGGCGACCCCGGGGTCATCCCTGTCGCTGAAGCATGCCCGTACCGGCACCGTTGACAAACGGATTGCCCGCGCGCTCCACTCCTATCGCAGTGGCGGGTCCATGGCCGGGGACCACCTTGTAATGGTCAGGCAATGCATACAACACGCTTTCAATGCTATGGGCCAATTGTCCGGCATCTCCACCGGGCAAATCGGTGCGTCCAATGCTCCCCTGAAACAGCACATCTCCACCGATGACACAGGCGTTGCGGTCATCGATAAACACCACGTGGCCCGGTGCGTGGCCCGGCGTGTGCCTGACGGTCAATTCGACCGTACCGAAGTGCAAGGCCTCTCCATCTTCAAAGCCCTGCTCTTGTAGCTCGGGCAAAGGGTCCAGGGAAACGCCATACAGCTCGGCGGCACGCGGTGCCATGTCATAGGTAGGGCGGTCCAAAGCGTGGACCCGTGGCCGCAATCCATAGCGCTCGAACATCCCGTGACAGCCCATCACATGGTCCAGGTGGGCATGGGTCAACAATACCGCACTCGGCTGCAACCCGTGGTCCGCCAGCAGCGTATCCAAGGCGTTCCACTCTTGGGCCGACGAAAACCCAGGGTCAAAAACAACGACGCCCCCCTCTCCATCAGGGAGCAGTACTGTGTTTTCAGAAAAAGCGTTGCAAGGCTGCACAAACATGGTCCGCAAGTTCCCCTATCCAAGTGAAACCCCCTACTCAGGTTGTACATTCCGGATTCCATGTCGTTCACAACGCAGCTAAGGAAATGCCTGACCTTGGTCTTGGGGTGTTGTGCCTTCGGTTCCCCTGCGGTGCTGGGCCAATTCCACAACGGCTTGGACATGTCATTTGGAAAGCAGCGCGTCCAGTACCGGAACTTCGACTGGCAATACCTCCCCGGCGACCCCTTTGAATTGTATTTCTACCAAGGCGGCAGGGACTTGGCAGAGTTTGGTGCCAACGCCCTGACCATTGACTTGCCGGACGTTGAGTCCACCTTCCAATTGCGGATTTCCGGGCCGGTCGAAGTCTTGGTGTTCAACAAGCACGCCGACTTCAGGCAGAGCAACATCGGCATCGACGGCTCCGAGGCGGGCAACATCGGAGGGGCTACGATGATTTATGGCAAAAAGCTGTTTGCCTGGTATGATGGTGACCACAACGACTTCAGGGTACAACTGAGAGAAGGCCTGTACCGCATCCTGCTGCGGCAATACATCTTCGGAGATGACTGGAAGGATGTGGTCAAGAACAGCCAGCTGTTTCAACTCCCGATGTGGATGGAGAACGGCATGGTGGCCGCGCTGGCAGGTCCGCCTTCCGCCAAAGAGCAGGCGGCCCTTCAGGATTTGATTGCCCGCGGTCTGTTGACACAAGTGCAGATCCTCGACGGCAAGGAGCAGCGCATTGCTGCTGAGGCCATTTGGCGTTTCATCTTGGAGGCATTTGGACAACAAGCCGCCCTTGATGTGCTCAGTGGATTTAAGGCGGGAAGAACGATTGACGCGGGATTCCGGCGCATCGGCATGGACCTTGAAGGACTGCTTTCGGCAGCGCAAGCCCACTATGCAGTGGGGCAAGCCCTGCAGCTCGATGGCCAAGAAGGCCGGGGTGTCGCCGTGGAGCGCGACGGGGCGTTGACCAAGCCCGCCCATATGGGATCCCTGCCTCACCGGGGGCGGCGGAAATACCAGCACAGCAGGTTTGCTTCCTCTTCTGACGGCGTGTGGACGGCCTGGACCACCGATGAGCGGGGTCAGGTGCGGGTGTGGTGGTCGGATGGCCAACGCAAGCGTTGCCTTTCGAAAGTGGACCACAAGTTGACGCGCATCGTCGACGACACCTACCCGGTCTTGGCTTGGCACCCCTCCCTGCCCGTGCTCGCCCACATCCATGAAGAAAAGGGGCGCGTCTTCCTGACCATTTCTGATGCCACCAGTGGTGAATCGAGCGAGCGTGAGCTCTTCCGCATCGAGAAGGTCATCGATTTGGATTGGTCTCCAGACGGGCGGCGCATAGCCTTCAGTGGTGTCCGGGCAGGGAAAACCGACCTGTATGTCTACAACACATTGGCCGGATCGCAGGTCCCGCTGTGGGGCGATGGTTGGGATGACCTGCATCCCGACTGGACCCCCGATGGCCGCGGCCTGTTCTTTAGCAGCAACCGTCCAGACTTGGACGATGTCGATGCCAGTCCAGCCATACCCAGGGACATCCCACTTGACATTTGGCGCTACGACCTGGATACTGGGGAGATGGAGCGGATCACCCACACTCCTGAGGAAGACGAAGTGCATCCGCAAGCCCTCAGCACGGCTTCATTGGCTTACCAACTCTCCGGGCAGCCCAACGTCCTGCACATGGCCATCAAGGACAGCGCCATATTGAGGGTCGACACCGCCATTCACTACCGCTACTTCACCCGCAAAGCGCCTTGGTTTCACCTCGAGGGGGCCGTGGCCGAGCTCAAACTGCGCGAGGGTGGTACCGTCTGGGAGGCGTTGACCATTTCTGATGGCAGGCCCCGCTGGCACCACGGTGCGCTGCCGGCCCCGCCTCTGAAAGCCACCATGCGAGAAATCGGTGCAGATGATGTGCCCACCTCATCGCTAAAACCATGGGACTACCTGCCAGAAGACGAATTGGAATTGCAGCCCGGTCAGGTGGACTATCGCAATTACACCTTCGAATCTGAGCGCTCATTGGGCGCGGCCAATGCCGGTAGGCCAGGGCAGACCAGCACGATGGGTGCGAAGGCGCCAGTCAACCTGCCCCCCGTACCCACGCCACTTCCCTATCGTAAGAACTATGCGGTGGACCAGCTCCTGAGTCAGGTGGACAACAGTTTCGCCACCTCTTTTTACCAGCCTTTCTCCGGAGCCGCCACCAGCTTTCCCGGCCTGAGCGGCCTGCTCAAAATCGGCATTTCAGACCTGTTTGAGGACAGCAAGTGGATTGGGGGCATGCGGCTGGCGGGCAGCCTGCAGAACTCGACGTTTGTCGTCGCCAACAAGAACCTCGAACGCAAGGTGGACCGGGAGTGGATCATAGAACGCCAAGGCAACGAAGGGGTGAATTCCGAGCTCGGCGCTTTGACGCGTACCCACACCCATGCCGTCCATTACCGCCGGACCATTCCATTCTCGGAGACGATGAGCCTTCGGGCCCAAATGACCTACCGCCTCGACAGGGTATCCCTTTTGGCGACCGACCCGTTCAACGCGAGCCGCAGTGACGTCTACGTCCAAGGCATCGGAGGCACCCTGAGCTGGGTGTTCGACGACAGCCGGACCTTGAGCCTCAACATCCGAAACGGCACGCGGGCCAAGGCGTGGATTGAAATGCTCGCGCCACCTGAGGGCGAAGGAGGTACCCTGTTGGTCGCTGGATTTGATGCCCGCCGCTATCTCCCGCTGTACCGGCGAATCACGCTCTGCTTGCGGGCAGCCGGCAATACTTCCTTTGGAGAACGTGCCTTGCTGCACTACCTCGGTGGTGTGCACGAATCGCTGCTCACTGCAGTTGATGGTGCCATGCCCATTCCCGATGGTGACTTCGCCTACCAAACGGCGGCTACGCCCATGCGCGGTTTTGTCCGCAACGTGCGCAACGGCACCAGTTTCGCGGTGGCCAACGCCGAAGTCCGTGTCCCCGTCTTCGCCACGCTCTCGCCCAAGAAGAGCCTTACACCCTTCATGGAGCACTTCCAGGCGGTGGGTTTCTTCGACATCGGTTCAGCCTGGACTGGACAGGACCCGTACAGTGATGAAAATGCCTTCAACAGCAATACCATTGACCAATACCCGGTCTCGGTAACAGTCGCCAACAATCGGGAACCCATCATTTGGGACTTTGGATTTGGCCTCCGCAGCCAAGTGCTGGGATATTTCGTTCGCGCCGATTGGGGCTGGGGAGTGGACGACGGCATCCTCCTCGACCGCGTTTTCCAGCTCTCTCTTTCCACCGACTTCTGATGAAACCCAAGCCCATGGACGCCCAAACCATTGTGACCTTGCTGCTTATCGGCATGTGTGCCGGCTGTCTAAGTGGCTTTATCGGTATCGGAGGCGGACTGCTGATTGTACCCGCGCTGATGTATTTCCTGGGCATGTCGCAGATGGGCGCCCAAGGAACGAGCCTTGCACTCATGCTGCCCCCCATTGGAGCGCTTGCCGTGATGAATTATTGGAAGGCTGGAGAACTCGACATTCGAGCGGCGGGCATCATGGTCATTGCCTTTGTGCTCGGAGGCTGGCTCGGCAGCCGATTCGCCCTCTCCCTCAACCCCATGAAAGTGCGGCTTGCCTTCGGTGTGCTGATGTTGTACGCAGCCGTCCGCATGATCATCAGCGCTGGCCGCGCACTTTGGACGCCTTGACCCCTTCGCCATGCTGAAATCTGCCCTTCTCTCTGCCGTCGAAGCCTCTCGGGAACAAGTGGTCCAGCACCGGCGCCATTTGCACCGCCACCCGGAACCTTCTTTTGGAGAAACCCAGACCGGAGCCTACATCGCCCAAACCCTCAAAAAGTGGGGCGTTACCTTTTCAGAAGGATGGTGCCAATCACATGGTGCCGCCGGCATTGTTGCCAAGGTGGAGGGACAGGAACCCGGCACACGGAGCATGGCATTGCGGGCCGATATGGACGCCCTGCCCATCCAAGAAGTAGACCGTCCACACGCCAGCACCAACCCGGGTTGGATGCACGCCTGCGGGCACGACGCCCACACGGCCTGCTTACTCGGGGCCATCGAAGCCTTGCATGCCACCCGCGCGCACTGGCAAGGCACGGTGCACTGCATTTTTCAACCCGGCGAGGAGATTCTGCCCGGTGGGGCTTCCATCCTGGTTCCGGAAGGCGCCTTGAGGACCGACGCCCCCCTGACGGGCCCCGGAAAGGCCAGCGGTTCCCTCGTAGAAGGCATCGTTGGTCAGCACGTCTATCCCCAACTCGATGCGGGCACTGTGGGCTTCAGAAGCGGTGCTTACATGGCCGCCGCCGATGAACTCAGGATCCGCATTGTGGGCAAGGGGGGGCACGCCGCCTTGCCTCACCGCGCCACCGATCCCATCGTCGTCGCTGCACACGTCATTTCAGCCCTCCAAACGGTGGTCAGCCGCGTTTGCGACCCCACGGAACCGTCTGTGTTGACGTTTGGTAAAATCCGAGGCGGCCATGCGCGCAATGTCATTCCCGACGAAGTGGTCCTGGACGGCACCCTGCGCACCTACGACGAACCCACCGCGGAGTCGCTGCGGTCCGCCATCAAGCGTATTGCCGAGCGCACCGCAGAAGCCCACGGGGCCACTGCAGAAGTCGACCTTCAAATCGGCTATCCTCCCGTCATCAACGACCCCACCCTCACAGCGGCCTGCCGCCAGCGCGCCGTGGAACTGCTCGGCGCCTCACAGGTTGTCGAACTGCCATTGCGGATGACCGGTGAGGACTTCAGCTTCTACCAACGCGAGGTGCCCGGCTGTTTTTACAGGCTCGGTACTGGAGGAGAGGGGCCAGGTTGCCGGTCGGGGCTTCACACGGCCCAATTCGACATCGATGAACGCGCGCTGTCCACAGGCACAGCGATGATGGCCTATTTGGCCGCCACCCATGCATTGACTTGAATTAATGGTGCGGCTCAGTTGGCCACTTCGCTCATGAACTTGATGCGCACCAACCGAATTTCCTCTTCGGAATACGCATCGTCCATTTCTTCGAGCACTTCCCCGATTGTGCCGTTTTCACTTTCCATGAAACACTCCCACAGCTCTTCAACGCTGTCTTCATCGAGGTATTCGTCCAAGATGTAGTCGAGGTTCACCTTGGTACCGGAGGCCACGATGCCCTCAATCATGCCCAACAGCTCGTCCACCGCACACTTTTGCGATGCGGCGATGTCTTCGAGAGAAAGACGTCGGTCCAATTTCTGGATGATGTGCACCTTGGAAGCATTCCGACCCGCCACGCTTCTCACGACGGTGTCTCCGGGCCTTTGGATGTCCTCTTCCTCCACATACTCGCGGATCATTTGGATGAATGGGCCGCCAAACTTCCTCACCTTGGCCGCGCCCACCCCATTGATCATCAGGAGCTCATCTTCATTGCACGGATAGTGCGTCGCCATCTCTTCGAGGCTGACATCAGAGAAAATTACAAATGGGGGCAACTCCTGCCGGTCCGCTTCCTCCTTGCGCAAGCCGAACAACAAATCGAACAACGGCTGATCCAAAGCGGTCCCCGACGCTGTCGGCTTGGCATCCGTCACCCGCATGGGCTTGGGCCGGTACAGCGTAAATGAACCCGGGTTGGCGAGAAATTGCTCCCCTTTCTCGGTCAGGGACAATACGCCAAACTCTTCGGTTTTCTTCTGCAAGAAGCCCCCCAAGGTGACCTGTCGGATAATCCCGGGCCATTCATCGGGTCCTGACATGGACACACCTGTTCCTTTGAACTCCGCTACTTTCTCTCCTCCTCCGTACGTGCTGGTCTCTTGGGTTTCCCTGTCGAGTAAGATGTCGCACAAGAAGCCGCCGCGGCGCTTGCCGCCGGAAGCCGCCACAAGCTGCAACAAGTGGTGCACCGTTTCCTGCCCTTCGTAGGACTCAGGCGGGTTCCGCGCGTTGTCGTCCATGTCCCAACCGGGACCACCTTGGGCGTCGAACTCCTCACCGAAATAATGTAAGATGTATTGGCGGCGCGACGTCGGGGTCTCTGCATAGCCCGTGACCTCTTGCAGCAATTGCATCCCGATTTCACGTTCGGCGATGGGCTTCCCAGAAAGGAACTTCTCCATCTTTTCCATGTCCTGCAGGCCATAGAAAGCGATGCAATGCCCTTCACCTCCATCTCGACCAGCGCGCCCAGTCTCCTGGTAATAGGCCTCGAGGGACTTGGGCATGTCGTAGTGGATGACAAACCGAACATCGGGCTTGTCGATGCCCATGCCAAAGGCAATGGTCGCCACAATCACATCAACGTCCTGCATCAGGAATTCGTCCTGGATGCGCGACCGCTGCCCGGCGTCCATTCCGGCGTGGTAAGCAGCGGCTTTGATGCCGTTGACCTTCAGGGTATCGGCGATCTCCTCCACTTTTTTGCGGCTGAGACAGTAAATAATACCGCTTCGTCCCCGGTTCTCTTGGGCGTGCTGCACCACCTGGCGCAAGGCGTTCTCCTTGGGGCGCACCTCGTAGAAAAGATTGGGGCGGTTGAAGCTGGCCTTGAAAATATCGGCTTCGAGGATGCCGAGGTTTTTCTGGATGTCGTGCTGGACCTTGGGGGTGGCCGTGGCCGTCAAGGCGATTACAGGGAATTTGCCGATGCCGTCGATGATCTCCCGAAGGCGGCGGTATTCAGGGCGGAAGTCATGTCCCCATTCGGAAATGCAGTGCGCTTCATCAATGGCGAAGAAACTGAGCCTCACCGAGCGCAGAAAGTCTGCATTTTCCCGTTTGTTCAGGGATTCAGGTGCCACGTAAAGCAACTTCGTCTTGCCCGTGGCCACCGCCTCGCGGACATGCATCATCTCGTTCTTGCTGAGCGAGCTGTTCAAATAGTGGGCGATGTCGGGGTCGTCTGAATGGCTGCGAATCGCATCGACCTGATTCTTCATCAAAGCAATGAGCGGACTGACCACAATGGCCGTGCCCTCTTGCAGCAAGGCCGGCAATTGGTAACACAGCGACTTGCCTCCGCCAGTGGGCATGATGACAAATACATTCCGGCCTTCCATGAGGCTACAGACGATTTCTTCTTGTTCTCCCTTGAATTGGTTGAACCCAAAAAACCGTTCTAGTCCCTCATGAATGGACGCACCGACCAAAGAGCCGGCATCAAGGAAGGGGTCAACGGGCGTCTCCATCTAACTTTGACGCTATCAAGATAGGCTACGGCCTCAAAATTTGGGCGCTTTCCACCCTAAGCTTTTGTCTGTACACTCCACCAATATGTCAACGTCGTCGGAACCCTCCAAGTGGCTGAATTCAGCGCGAAACACCATTCGCCTGGAAGCCAAAGCCATCGGTGATTTGGAAGACCGGATTGGGGCGGAGTTCGAGCAGGCTGTGACCGAAATTCTGGCCTGCTCCGAAAAAGGGGGCAAGCTGGTTTTTACCGGGATTGGCAAGAGTGCGGATGTGGCCCGTAAAACGGTCGCCACGCTCAACAGCACAGGGACGCCAGCAGCCTTCCTCCACGCTGCCGACGCCTTGCACGGCGACCTTGGGCTTGTCTCGGAAGGCGATGTGGTCATGGCGGTGTCGAAGAGCGGCGCTACGGCCGAGTTGATCGCCTTGTTGCCCATGCTTCAAGCGCGCGAACTCAACCTCATGGCCATGGTCGGGCGCACTGACAGCCCCGTAGGCCGTGCGGCCCGTGTGGTCCTCGACGTATCCGTCCAACAGGAAGCCTGCCCTTACGACCTCGCCCCTACGACCAGTTCAGCGGCCCAATTGGCCATGGGGGACGCCCTCGCCATGGCTTTGATGGAAGCCAGAGGATTCAGCAGCGAAGATTTTGCCCGCCACCATCCCGGTGGCAGCCTGGGCCGACGGCTATTGTTGAAGCTGGGTGATTTGCTCGATGCTGGGCAACAGGCGACCGTTCCACACGATGCCGGGCTCAGAGAGGTGGTACTGGCCGTATCAGAAGGGCGCGTCGGCGCCACTGCTGTCTTGGAGAACGGCGCATTGGTCGGCATCATCACCGATGGAGATTTACGCCGGGCTTTGGAACGGGATTCGAGCGATTGGGCCGGTCTCTGTGCCGCCGATGTGATGCAAACCCAGCCCAAATGTCTGCCGGTCTCCACGCGGGCCATCAAAGCACTCGACATGCTGGAGTCCCACCGAATTTCCCAGGTACTCGTGACCGACGAAGCCGGCCATCTGGCCGGGTTTGTCCACCTTCACCAACTCATGGATGCCGGCATACGCTGAGCGGTCACCAGCATGACACAAGACCAACGGGAAACCACCGAGGAGATGGGCTTCATGGACCATCTGGAAGAGCTGAGGCGCCGGCTTTTCTTTGCCCTGATTGGCATTTTGGCCGGTAGCATCACCCTCTTTGTGATGAAGGACTGGGTGTTTGACCGGTTGATTTTCGCGCCGAGGAACCCCGATTTCATCACGTTTCGGGCCTGGTGTGCCCTTGGTCATTTGACAGGGGCCGGAGACCGGCTCTGCGTCACCGAAGTCAATTATGAGCTGATCAATACCACCATGCTGGGCAACTTTTCTGCCCATATTTTGGTCTCGGCCATCGGTGGTTTCATCCTGTCTTTCCCTTGGACCTTCCACCAAATCTGGCGCTTTATCCGGCCTGGCCTGCACGGTCAAGAAGCCAAGGCCGCCCGCGGCGTCACCTGGGCAGCGACCCTGCTCTTTTTCTTGGGCGTTTGCTTTGGCTACTTCGTGATCGCCCCACTCAGCCTTCAGTTTTTGGGGCACTATGAAATCGGGGATGTACAGGCCAGGATCGCCCTGATGAGCTACCTCAAAACGGTCGCGAGCATCACGCTGGCTGCCGGATTGATTTTCCAGGTTCCAGTGGTCGTGCACTTTTTGGCCAAGCTGGGGCTGGTGACGCCGGCTTCGCTGCGGAAGTTTCGAAAGCACACCCTCGTGGTCACCCTCATCGTCGCGGCCATCATCACCCCCCCCGACTTGACGAGCCAAGTGCTCGTGGCCTTGCCTGTGCTCGGCCTGTACGAGATTGGCATCCTGCAAGCACGCCGCATCCAGAAGCGGCAGGAGCGCGAAGAAGCCCAAAGCGCCGCATAAACCACCGAACTTGTCCGCTGCATGAAGCTCTCCGCCCAAAATATCGTCAAGCAATATGGCCGCCGGAAAGTGGTCGACGGGGTGTCTTTTGAAGTCAAGACTGGAGAGGTCGTCGGACTGCTGGGCCCCAACGGGGCGGGTAAGACCACCAGCTTCTACATGGTGACGGGGCTTGTTCGGCCCGATGCGGGCGATGTGTCCCTGGTGGACGCCAGCGGCGCCTCCCATGACATCACACGCGAGCCCATGTACCGCCGCGCGCAGCGTGGCATTGGGTACCTGCCGCAGGAGCCCTCCGTGTTCCGCAAGCTGAGTGTAGAGGACAACATCATGGCCGTGCTCGAATTGCACCGCCGCGATTCTGCCGAGCGCAAGGAGAGGCTCGAAGAATTGCTGGAAGAGTTCGGCCTGGTGCACGTCCGCAAAAACCGCGGCGACGTCCTCAGCGGAGGCGAGAAACGCCGCACCGAAATTGCCCGCGCCCTCGCGGCAGACCCCAAGTTCATCCTGCTGGACGAGCCTTTTGCCGGGGTGGACCCCATCGCCGTGGAAGACATCCAGAACATCGTCAGCCAATTGCGCACCAAGGGCATCGGCATCCTGATCACCGACCACAACGTCCAAGAGACGCTGCACATCACCGACCGGGCCTACTTGCTCTTTGAAGGGCACATCCTCAAGGCCGGCACTGCAGAGGAACTCGCCGCCGATCCACAGGTCCGCAAGGTCTATTTGGGCCAGAACTTTGTGTTGCGCAGCAAGGGCAGCACCTCCACTTCGGAAGGCACGGCCTGACGTCCATCAGGAACGGCGCGACATCAACTCCGCCACGTATTTGCCGACCACATCAAACTCGAGGTTGACACGGCTCCCTGGCTGGAGTCTGTGAAACCCTGTGTGCTCCCAGGTATACGGAATCACGGTAATGCTGAATCCTTCCGGTCCGGCATCCACCACCGTCAGGGAGACGCCGTTGACCGTAATGGACCCCTTCGCCACCGTCAAATGGTGTACCCCTGGGGCGTGTTTGAAGGCCACATTCCAAGAACCATCGCGCGGGTCGATTTCAGTCACTATTGCCGTGGTGTCCACGTGCCCTTGAACGATGTGGCCATCCAGCCGATCCCCGATGCGGGTGCACCGCTCCAAGTTGACCATGTCGCCCTCGGCCCAGCCGCTCAGGGTGGTTCTGGACAAGGTTTCCTCCACTGCGGTCACCGTATACCGCCCATCCTTAACCGCGACCACGGTCAGGCATACGCCATCGTGGGCCACACTCTGGTCCACTTTCAACTCCTTGGCCATGTCCGCTTCAAAAGTGAAGTGCCGGTTGGTGCCTTCCGTTTGCACCTCGAGGATGCGGCCCATGGATTCTATGATGCCGGTAAACATTGCTGCTGTTTCATTCGCCTGAAGGTGCCAACCCGCCCAGCATTTGAATTGTTCCCGAAAAGCGCTCGGGAACGGTGCCGACCAAGCGACGGGTATAGGCCGTGCAGGTATAGTGATAGGCGCCATCCGCGCAGAGACCACCGGTCTTCTGGTGCTGACCGTCCCAACCGAGGTCCGGATTGGTGGTGCGCCACACCTCTTCTCCCCACCGGTTGAACACCCTGAAATCGACGCTGTCCACGAATTTCCAAGGAAACGGTCGGTAGGCGTCATTGGCACCATCCAAGTTGGGCGTGAAGACGTTGGGCAGGAAATAGAACGGGCAGTTGTCGGTGCAGACCGTGTCACTCAGCGCACTCTCATTGCGCCGCAGGACCCCATCGGGACCGGGCATCAGGCTGTCCAACGCCGTCACCGCCCAGCACCCCGCAATGGAACCGCCCAACGCCTCAGCCGACAGCGTGACCACCGTATCGAGTGTGCCCTCTATGCCCAAGATCAGTTCCAACGGAGCCCCCAAGCTGTCGCTGCGGTAAATCCTATAGCCCATGACGTCATCGGCGCACTCCAACAAGGGCCAGGATAGCGTCACGGATTCTTCGGCGCAGTCTGCCAACACGGTGGGCTCGGGTGGACACGGCGGGTCCACATCATATGGGGTCACGCACCTCACGGCGCTCCAATTCTCAATGGGATCGAGGATGTCGGTGGCACCATATGTACCCAAGGTGCGCACGCGATAGCAGTATGGCACGCCGTTCACCAATCCCGTATCGGCGTAAAGCGGAACGTCAGTGGTGTCCAGCAACTGGAGGGTGCCATCGGACAGCACCCGGTGAAATACGAACGCCGTATCACTCCAAGGGCGCCCGGGCGGCACGCTCAACGTGACCGCATTGTCGCCGGGGGAAGGCTGCAGGCTGGGAACGGGCGCCGGAGAGCTCGTTCCAATGAGGTCGTCTCCGCTCCATGCCGAGGCGCGGTATTGCCAGATCGGTACTTCACTGTTGATGCCCGCATGAACGAGCATGGAGTCGGTCGTGCCCAAAGTCAGACTTGTCGCGGTCTCACCGATGGATGCCCATGCCTGTCCGTCGCCCGCCCGGGCTTCGACGGTGTACCGATACGGACCGGGAAAGGCCTCGACCGTGTCGGCATCCGTCGGTGGCGACCACCTCACTTCCACTTCGCCTGCGCTCAAGGACGACACCTCGACAGAAGCTCCGGTCATCACGGGAACGCCTTTGTTGATTTCGGCGCAAGCCTCAGGTCCAAAACGAGACCGCGCACCGTTGGGCATCACGGCCACGATGCGATAACAGTAACGGGCGCCATAGCTCAGCGTGCCCGTGTCCAGGAAGGCGTTGCTGCCGAGCCCCTGCACGAAGGCCACCTGGGTGTATCCTGCATCAGGGGGCATGCCGACGGTGCAGTATGAGGGGTCCGGAAAACCTGGGCCGATGCGGCGGTAGACTTCGTAGCCTCCAGCTTGCTGTTGGGCTTCTGAATAACTATCGGTGCAGGGGTGCATTGACCAGTCCACATCCACCGCATTGCCAATGGGCACCGCTGCCGTTGAGGCGACCGGTCGGGCGATCACTTTGATGTTCATGGTCGACACGTCGCTGAGCGGTATCGCATTGGCGTCCGTTGCCTTGAACACCAATTGATACGGGGCCTCCCGAACGGCATCACACCCTGGTGTCCAGCTGAACGTTCCGACATCCATGACCGGGTTCCATGTGAACACCGCGGAAGGGTCCAAATCTTCGAAGGGGCCGCCCACAACGGAAACGGTGACCGCATCCCCATTGGGGTCCGAAGCCCCCACCTGAAATAGAATGGAGGATCCTTCGAGCACGCAGGTATCGGGTAGCACCTCCACCACCGGGGGCTGATTGCTGCAGACTTCCACCGTGATCTGCATGTCTCGGATGACCTGGCCCACCAAGATCCACTGCCCCTCTATCTGCCGCCATTCCCGAATGCGCAAGGCAAAGTTGTATTCACCGGCCAGCCCGGGAACATCCCACACCACAGTGCCCGTGGTCGGTTCGACGTAGAACTCGCCGCCGGCGCCATCCACCTCATTGGGCTGCACGAAATTTTGGATGGGGAGACAATCAAAACCAGCGCAGGACACCAGGTCGTAGGTCAAGGAATCTCCGTCGGGGTCGTAGGCCCCAGGGTTGTGTTCCCACACCTGATTGATGCAGGCATTTTCAACCGCGGGAGACAGCAGGATGGGACTGTCGTTGTTGCCGGCTTGAGGGTCGATGATGAGCAGGCTTGAAATACAAAAGGGCACATCGACCGATCCGGGGATGTTGAGCACCCCTGCATTGCGGTTGGGGTCCTCCACAATCAGACTGTACACCCCCGGTCCAGGGTAGGTGTGCGTCCCGATGTAGAGGTTTAACCGAATGTCCCCCTCCAACAACTCTCCCGTGGGGATGCCCGCCGGGTTGACCGGGCCATTGACTCGGGGCAAGCTGTCCACCAGGCTTTCCGTCCCTTCATCGCCCCACTGGATGTTCAGGAAGGGACGGTCTGCCACCACGGTAGACTTCGTGTAAGTGGTAATGGTGACCTCGTAGGTTGATCCTGTCAGGTGGCGGTAAGTGATCTCTCCCGCACGGTTGTGCGTGGCCGCCGCTTGCAATGAAGCGAGACAACAGAGGATCAACAAAATGAAGGCCAACCGCATCGACACCGAAAGGTAAACGCCCAAAGCCTTGCGAAGTTGGTGCCCCGTGCAAAAATTCCCATCTGTCACACGATGGCATCCCGTTTATCCCCTTGGCCTTCCGGAGTACCTTCGCAACCATGGCAGCGTCCAAACCCGTCCGCATTGGCATCACATGGGGTGACCCCCACGGCATCGGCTCCGAGTGCATCCTCAAGGCTTTTGCCGACGAGCGTGTGTTGCAAGACATGGTTCCCGTCGTCTACGGCCACACGGCAAGCTTGCAAGCGCAGGCCCAGCAATTTGATGTTTCGGTCGACATCAGGTCCACCGACGCCCCCGAACGCACCAAGCCGGGAGCGCTCTATTGCGTGGACATTGCCGAAAGCCTGCCGACCCCCGATTGGGGACAACCACACCCGGATGCCGGAGAATTTGCGCGTCTCAGCTTGGAATCTGCCGTCAAGGACCTCGCGGCCAACAAAGTCGACGTGCTGGTGACCGCACCCATCAACAAAGACACCATTCAGGGCGGCAAATTCAAGTTTCCGGGACACACTGAGTACCTGGCGGACATGGCAGGTGTTGAAGACGTGCTCATGATCCTGGCTGCGGATGCGCTGCGTGTCGGGGTGGTCACGGGGCATGTGCCGCTGAAGGATGTGGCCAACCACCTCAACAAGGACCTCATCATGCGCAAGGCCAAGCGCCTGCACGACAGCCTGAGCCGAGACTTTGGTGTGGCTTCGCCGCGCATCGCTGTGATGGGCCTCAACCCCCATGCGGGAGACAATGGCCTGATCGGAGAAGAAGAAAAAACCATCATTCTTCCCGCCGTGAGGGCCCTGCAGGAGGCGGGACTCGCCGTTCAGGGGCCCTTCGGTGCCGACGGCTTTTTTGGCACCGGTAGCTATCGGCATTTCGACGGCGTTTTGGCGATGTACCACGACCAGGGGCTTGTGCCGTTCAAGAGCCTTTCCTTTGGGGAAGGGGTCAATTTTACAGCGGGACTACCGGTGGTTCGGACCAGTCCAGACCACGGTACGGCCTTTGACATCGCCGGCCAAGGTCTCGCTGATGGCGCCAGTTTGCGCGCGGCATGCTGGGCGGCCATGGACATCCGACGCCACCGCTCGGCGCACCGGGAGATGACCGCAAACCCCCTCGAAATCGCCCCGAGAAAGGACTGGGAGCGGGACCGATTCTGACTTGAATCGGGGGCGGTTTAGGATTGCATCGAAAACCGTACCTTTGCCCCCCCTCAAAGCTGGGGTTACGCATGCGCGGCACTTCCGAATTCGAAATTCCCTACACGGGTTTGGGCATTGGAAGACACGCTTTCGGGTTTCAGCTGAGCGGGGCGTTCTTTTCGGATTTCAACCCTTCGGGCTTTGACGACGCTGAGATTTCAGCAGAGACAGAGTTGGACAGGTTTGAAAGCATGATGCACTTCGATGTCCATGTGACGGGAACTGTGAGGTCCTCTTGTGACCGTTGCAATGCGCCTGTGACGTGTTCGATTGACCACCGCGTGAGGTACGTGGTGAAATTCGGAGACCGCACGCACCGCAATGACGATGACATTCTTGTCCTCGGACCGGCGGAGCACGTGTTGGATGTTCGCGGGTTCCTCTATGAGTCGACCGTGTTGGGCTTGCCCCTTCGCCGCGTCCACGAAACAGAGGAAGACTGTGACCCTAATGTGTTGCAGTGGCTGACGGGAAGCGTGGACTACGCCCCCGACGAAGTGGAAGAAGCGACCGATCCGAGATGGGCGGCACTGAAAGGCTTGTCCTCCAGTGACGACCAGGACGAAGAGCGAGAGAATGAGGAGGAATAGACAGATTAGAAACCATTGACCCCGAGGTGTTTCGGCACCGAGGACCAACTATACGACCATGGCACATCCTAAGCGACGCCAGAGCAAGACCCGCTCACGTAAGCGCCGGACGCACTACAAGGCGGAAACGCCCAATGTGTCCACCTGTTCCACCACCGGACAGGCGCACATGTTCCACCGCGCCCACTGGTATGAGGGCAAGCTCTATTACAAGGGCCGTGTGGTGATGGAGAAGGAGAGCGCAGAAGCCTGATTCTTCTCTGAATCCCTTTTTGGAAACCCGCCCAGCTACAGGCTGAAGCGGGTTTTTCCACATCCGGTCGTGACCCTTGTTGCTTTTCACCCGCTTCACGGCGGTTGAACGGCGCTAATTTCGCCCGCACCCTCCAATTCTGGGACCAACACAACGTGCGATGAGCTCACTTCAATCCGCCGCCATTACTGCCGTCCAAGGATGGCTCCCACCCGACAAGCTGACGAATGCCGACCTCGAAAAGATGGTCGACACCAACGACGAGTGGATCCGCAGCCGAACGGGCATTTCGGAACGGCGCATTCTCAAAGACCCTGAAAAGGCCACGTCTGATATGGCCGCTGAGGTCATCAAAGGCCTTTGCGCCCAGCGCGACATTTCTCCTGAGAGCATCGACCTGGTCATCGTGGCCACGGTGACACCGGACATGTTCTTCCCATCCACCGCACAGTTGGCGTGTCACAAATCCGGAGCGAACAACGCTTGGGGCTTCGACCTGAGCGCGGCCTGCAGCGGTTTCCTTTTTGCCCTGCGCACGGGCGGTCAGTTCATCTCCTCCGGCACCCACAAACGCGTGATCGTGGTCGGTGCGGACAAGATGAGCAGCATCGTAGACTATACGGACCGGACCACTTGCGTCCTGTTTGGTGATGCCGCCGCGGGCGTTCTCCTCGAGGCAGACGAAACCGGAGAAAACGGGATCCGCGACGCCATCCTTCGCAGTGATGGTGCCGGCGCCGAACACCTCCGCATGCAAGCTGGTGGCTCACTGCGGCCGGCCAGCCACGAGACCATTGATGCCAAGTTGCATTACATCGAGCAAGACGGTCGGCCCGTCTTCAAGGCCGCCGTTACCTCCATGGCAGACGTCAGCTACGAAATCATGGAACGCAATGGCCTGACCGCCGACGACGTTTCTTGGCTCGTTCCCCACCAAGCCAACCTTCGCATCATTGATGCCACGGCCAACCGCATGGGGGTCGGACGCGACAAAGTGATGATCAACATCGAGAAATACGGAAACACCACGGCGGCCACCATTCCATTATGTTTGTGGGAATGGGCAGACCGCCTAACGCCAGGTGAGAACCTCATTTTGAGCAGCTTCGGAGGCGGCTTCACGTGGGGCAGCATTTGGCTCAAATGGGCCATGCCCAAGCGCAACTAATGCGCCCTACCCAACGATAAAAACCTTCTCCAAGGAATTTGAGGTTACTTTGCTCTGCTGATTAACCCGTTCCTCAAGTCAAATACACCATGACCCAGGAAGAAATACAGGACCTGATCAAGTTCGTCGCCAAGTCCGGCGTGCACGAAGTAGAAATCGAACGCAAAGATTTCAAGATCACCATCAAGAGTGCCGGCAACGGCAACAAGCGCGGAAGGGCGGCCCAACAGGAGCCCCAGACCGTACAAATGGCCATGCCGGCTGGAATGGCCATGCCCATGCAAATGCCCCAGGCCATGCCTGCTCCGGCTCCGGTGGCAGCGTCCGCTCCTGCGCCCGCTCCTGCAGCAGAAGCCCCCAAGGAGGCGGCTCCAGATGCTGGCTTGATTGAAATCAAGAGCCCGATGATCGGGACGTTCTACCGCAAGCCATCCCCCGACAAGGACAACTTTGTGGAGGTCGGCTCCAGCATCAAAGTCGGAGAGACCGTCTGCGTCATCGAAGCCATGAAGCTGTTCAACGAAATCGAGAGTGAGGTTTCAGGACGCATCGTGAAAATCCTCGTGGACGACAACAGCCCGGTCGAGTACGACCAGCCCCTCTTCCTCGTGGAACCGGCCTAAGCCGGATCACCCCCATCGATTCACGACATGTTCAAGAAAATCCTGATCGCCAACCGCGGTGAAATCGCCCTCAGGGTGATCCGCACCTGCAAGGAGATGGGCATCAAGACGGTGGCCGTTTATTCTACGGCAGACGCAGAGAGCCTTCACGTGCGCTTCGCCGACGAGGCGGTGTGCATCGGCCCTGCGCAAAGTGCCAAGAGCTACCTCAACATTCCGAACATCATCGCCGCAGCGGAGATCACCAATGCGGATGCCATTCACCCGGGCTACGGCTTTCTCTCTGAGAATGCCCAATTCTCCAAGGTGTGCGGCGAAAATGACATCAAGTTCATTGGCGCATCGCCCGAGATGATCGAGGCCATGGGCGACAAGGCTTCGGCCAAGGCCACCATGAAGGCGGCCGGCGTTCCGACCATTCCAGGCAGTGAAGGCATCCTCAGCAGTTTGGAGGACGCCTTGGCGTGCGCCAACGAAATCGGATATCCGATCATGCTCAAGGCAACAGCCGGCGGCGGTGGCCGCGGCATGAGGATGTGCCAAAACGATGAAGACACCACCGACGCTTGGGACACAACCCGACGCGAGGCCGGTGCCGCATTCGGCAACGACGGCATGTACATGGAGAAGTTTGTGACGGAGCCCCGCCACATCGAAATCCAGATTGCCGGTGACCGCAATGGCAAGTGCTGCCACCTTTCCGAGCGGGATTGTTCCATCCAACGCCGCCACCAGAAACTCGTCGAGGAGACCCCATCGCCTTTCATGACGGATGACCTGCGCGAAAAGATGGGACAAGCCGCCATCGCAGCAGGCGAAGCGGTGAATTACGAGGGTGTGGGTACGGTCGAGTTCCTGGTGGACGCCGACCGAAATTTCTACTTCATGGAAATGAACACCCGCATTCAGGTCGAGCACACCATCACCGAAGAGGTGGTGGATTACGATTTGATCAAGGAGCAGATCAAACTCGCAGCGGGCGAGCCCATTTCAGGCCGGAACTACTACCCCAAGATGCACGCCATCCAGTGCCGCATCAATGCGGAAGACCCCGACCGGAACTTCGCACCGAGCCCTGGCACCGTGACGGATTATCATGGACCCGGTGGACATGGCATCCGGATTGACACCCACGTGTACGCTGGGTACCGCATCCCCCCCCACTACGACAGTATGGTGGCCAAGCTCATCGTGGTCGCCCAGACCCGGGAGGAAGCCATCACCAAGATGCAGCGTGCTTTGGATGAGTACATCATCGAAGGGGTGAAGACCACCATTCCTTTCCACCAGAAGCTGATGCGCCACGAGCGCTTCCGCAGCGGTGATTTCACAACGAAGTTCCTCGAAGAGGAAACGCTGTAAGCAACGTTCAACGTTTGATTTTGCCGGCGATGGCTGTGGTGCTCCTTCCGGGCACCAGGTCTATGGTCGCGACCTCTCCCCCCTGTGCTCGGACTTCCGCGCTGCCCACGATGTAGCGTGGCTGCTGCGGGTCGGTCTCTTCTGCGTCATAGTCTCCACCCTTGACCAATACGTCCGGCAACAACGCCGAGATGAGGGCGTGGGGCGTGTCTTCCCCGAACAGCACAACCGCTCCCACCGAGCGCAACGCCGCCACCACCAATGCCCGGTCCTCTTCTGCAACGATGGGGCGGTCCTCGCCCTT
>JADHLY010000035.1 GCA_016780385.1 Flavobacteriales bacterium | reverse complement strand
AGGTGCGCACATGCACAACCGCATCCAATGCTTCGCTTGCCGCTGACCTGAAATCAGGGAGGCCGGTGGACAGGGAAGGGCGCGTGGGAAGTGTGGTGCTTGAGGGTGCAGCAGACGTGCCTGAGGCGGGAAGGTAAAGGGCCGGCAAGGCGTCCATTGAGGCTGCCGATTCGGAGCGGTCAGGTGCGCTCAAATGCCATGCGACTGCGCCTCCGACAAGGCCAGAGAACAAGGAGAGAATAACGGTGTTCAGCAGTGTTCTTTCCATTTTGGGAATTGCGGTTGACACACCCAATTAACCCCAGAAATGAAAAGATGGTCTAGCAGGAGGTCTTAAGAAAACCTATTGCCTCAGCACGGCGATCAGTGTGGGAGGTGTTTCTGCAAAATCCCGTAGAGCAAAGTGCCGCCCAGCGCACCGACAATGGCCACTACAATGGGCCAATACCCTGCGCCCAAGGTGATGAACAAGGGGCCAGGGCAAGCCCCTGTAATGGCCCAGCCCATCCCGAAAACCGTACCGCCAAGGAGGTAGCGCTTCTAGCCGAACTCGTATTGGTGGATGTCCAGTGGCTGGCCGGTATCCGAAAGCCACCCATAGCGGCGGGCCGCCAAGTTGAAGACGACACCTAACGCGACGGCACCACCAATCACCCCATACATATGGAATGAACCGAAGAGAAACATTTCTTGAATGCGGAACCAACTGATGACCTCACCCATGGTGAGTGTGATTCCGAATAGAAGGCCGAGGAGGAGAATACGGAGCATGTCAGAGCGCTGGAAGCAGAATGGGAAGGACAAAATAGCTGACGGTAAGCCCTCCGATGAAGAAGCCAACAACGGCGATGAGGCTGGGCCATTGAAGGGAACTCAAGCCACTGATGGCATGGCCGCTGGTACAGCCATTGGCCCAACGGGCACCAAATCCGACCAATAGACCACCCAGCAACATGACCAATAGGGCCAATGGGTTGCTCCAAGCTTCGGGACCGAACAAGACTGAGGGGGCGAAGGCACTGCCAGCGTCCTCGATGTTCATCGACTTCAGTGTTTCGACGGTATCGGGATTGAGTTTCACAGGGCCTGGGGTGAGCAGAAGAAACCTTGCAATGGCGCCACCACCCCCGGTCCCCAGCACAAACACGAGGTTCCAGGATTGCGCCTTCCAATCAAAACGGAAGTATTCGGACAGCTTGCCTGCACCCGCGATGGAGCACATGGTCCTCAGGTTGGAACTGATTCCAAACCTGCGGCCGAAGAGCAACAATGCCACCATAACAGCGGCGATGACGGGCCCGGTGATGTACCAAGGCCAAGGCGCCATGTTTAACATGGGTTATTTCAGACCGATTTCTTTGAGCCTGTGATCGAGGAACTCCGCAGCTGTCCATTCTGGGTAGGCCGATGCATCTCCCATGATGGGGTTGAGTGGCATTGGCCCTGTCGGGTGCAAAAAGAAAGGAAGGCTGTACCGCGATTGATTGCGCTGAGGCCCTGGAGGCAGCACGACGCGGTGGGTCGTAGACCGTAAAACACCGCCGGTGAGGTTTTGCAGCATGTCGCCCACATTGACCGTCAGGTTTCGGGCATGCGCTTGCACCGGTATCCAGTCGCCTTCCTTGTCCAGGACTTCCAAACCGTCGGCAGAACTGCCCACGAGTAGCGTGATCAGGTTGATGTCCTCATGGCTGCCCGCACGTGGCGCATCGTCTGGTGCATCCGGGGCAGGAGGGTAGTGTAGCACGCGCAGGATGCTGTTGCCTCCCTTCACGTGTTCGGCGAAATATTGACGGTCCAGGTCCAGCGAGAGAGCTACGGCTTCCATCAGCCTAGCGGCCAACCCTTCGAGCTCCGCGTACAGCCGTCGGCCTGAGGTGACGAAGGCGGGGACTTCCGCACATTCAGGCTGGGTGTAGCGCGTTTGGGCAAAGTGGTAGAACTCTTTGAGGTCCGCGCGGGCGTCATCCTTGGCGTGCTCTTGACCAAAAGGCGTGTAGCCGAAATTTCCGCCAACTCCAGCAATGCTGGCGGTCTTTTTTTGTTCCTCAGTAAGACCGAAAAACTGCTCCGCACTGGTGTAGGCCTCATGAATATGGGCCTCATCCAGACCGTGTCCTTCGAGGGTCACAAAACCATAGGTTTCGAATGCCGTTCGGAGGTCTCGCGCGAACTGCATTTGGGTGGCCTGGTCACCGGCGAGGAAGGCCGAGGCGTTCAGGACAGGTATTGCCTTGCTCATGTTCGCAAAAATAAGCCCTGCATTCAGGTGTTCTGCGGGGCTTGTGCATGCTTTTTCAGTAAAGCAACCAAGGTCACAGAGGCGGCTTGCCAGGTAAACCGTTCCTGGACAATGTTGGAAGCGGCCTTGCCCATGGTCTGGCAACGCACGGGATCATCCAGCAACAAGCGTATGCCTTGGGCAAATGAGGCGGCATCTTCTGCGGTGGCAACGGCATCGCCGACATCGCAACCCAAGGCGGCCAATGCGCGAGGTGTGGTGATACAAGCCCGCTCCAATGACATGGCTTCCAGCAGCTTGTTCTGCAGGCCTGTGTTGACCAACATGGGGGCGATGAAAATCGGGGCCGCGAGATAGGCCGAGCGGATATCGGCCACATTCCCAATGACCTTGACATGTCGGCCGGATAGGGCTTTTACCGCGGGTGCCGGCTGTGCACCACAGATCAACACCTTTAACGGCCGCCCTACCATTTGCTCGAAGCAGGGCGCGACATCCTCACAGAGAAAGCGAGCGGCCACGATGTTCGGCGCATAGCCGAGGTTGCCGCAAAACGCCACGTCGAACCGGGCGGGCGGCGTTTCGATGGGTTGGATGTCGATTGAAGGACTGAAAAAAGCGGCGTCGACACCATTGGGCACGATGTGTACTTCCGAGCGGTCGGGGTGGGGCAACAATGCCCTATCCTGTTCAGAGATGATCGTGCAGGCATCGAAATAGTGCGGCATGCGGTGCTCATACCGCAAGAGCCTCCGGCCCTCTTCCCGCAGGATGGGGCGCTTCCACCACGGGGCGCGCTCGGCCTCCCGCTCCGCACCGGCGTGTAGCGTATCCATGATGTCCAGGATGTGCGGCACGGCATCGAGGTCCTTGACATATTCTGCCGTCCTCACCATCTGCGCAAGCAAGACGTCGGGTGATTTCTCCATGATCGCGAGGCGGATCTTCCGAACAAGGCTGCGTTCCGTAAAGAGCAACACTTGAAAAGGGCGCCGCGAAAACAGCGACCAAGTCATGCGAAAAGCGGCTTTCGCGATGTTCAGCCGGTGCACGGTCAAAGTGCTGCAGCGTTGCTGCAGTGTGGCGATTTCCGAGGTGTCCACGGCGCGAAAACTTAAGCAATGCAGGTCCACTTCAAACCTTTCGTGTAGCACGGCCAATTGGTGGTAGATCCGCAAGCGGTCGCCCTTGTTGAGGGGCAGCGGGAACCGCGGCGTGAGGACCGCCAGTCGGGGCCTGGCCTCAGATCCTGACATGTTCACGATAGAAATCCATCAATGCGGTTCCGATGGTGTCCTTGTCGAAAGCCGTTTGGGCAATCTGCTTCCCTTTTTCAGACAGTGTCGCCAGCCTTTCAGGGTGCTCAATCAACTCCACCAATGCTTCTGACAAGCGCTCAGGCTCCGCTTGGATGACGCACCCGCTGTCTTGCAGTTCCAAGCCGTGTAATCCCGTGGTAGTGGAAGCCACAGGGATGCCCAGACTCATAGACTCCACAATTTTCACTCGGATGCCGGCTCCCCTCAGCAAGGGGACCACCAACAGGTCATAAGACTGCGCAAAAGCAGAAGCATCCGCCACTTCTCCATGATTGAAAACACCGGGGTTCTCGGCCCATTTTTCGGGGTTCAGGTCGCGCCCTGCCAGGTGAAATTCTGCCTTGGGGTGGGCCTCGAGAATGACTGGCCAAACCTCACGGATGAACCATTCAACCCCTTCGCGGTTCGGACCCCAGTCCATGGCACCGAGGTGGTACATCTTCACCTCACCCTTGGACGGTATGCGCCGCTCCGGTGTGGTCCCGTTTTTTCCGTCGGTTGAGATGCCGAACCCGGAGATGTGGATGGGGCCTGTGAACCCCCAATTGCGATAGCCCCGGCCTTCGTTGGAGCTGATGGCGACAATGGCATCCAATTGTTCCAAGACACTCTTCTCGTAGCGCTCCAGGGTTCTGGAGAGATGCCGCAAGATGAGGCGGTGAAAGGGGTTGCGCGTCGCCCGGTACCGCTGCTCCCAAATTTGGTACTCGTGGTTGTGGCTGCGCAGCGCGACCAACGCAGTAGGAGCGTGGTTGCGGATCGTCTCGATGTAAGGGGTCGTGTACAAGCTCTCGAGGTGGACCACATCGAACCGTTCCCTGGACAAGACCATTTTGAGGACCATCGCATACTGGTGGCTGTAGAACCGCGAGATGTTGTAGGAATTCCCATTGATGAGGGCCATGTATGCATCCCGGACATCGAGACCGGTGTCGAGCTCGACACCTTCAAGATCGGTCTTTTCCAAGTATTGGTTGTCCAAAGCTTCGAGCACAAGGGGGTGCTTTCTCGTGCTGGCGGTCAATACCTTGACCCGAGCGCCAGCATTGAGCAAGCCTGTTGTGATGGCGTCCATGGCGAGACATCCTCCATCCAATGCGGGCCGAGGGGGCTTGTGGGAAAGTTGGAGGATGCGCATGAGTGGCGGCAATTTACCCGCCGCGGCGCAAGCGGGAAAAGGGCCGCCACGATATTTCCCGAGAGGCCCGAAGATTGAGTACAAAAGCAGCCGGTACCATCAAAAGGGTCCCGAGCCACATTCCCCAAGCTGGGGTCAAGGCGCCCGATCGCACCATGCGCTCGCCCATGATGGTAATGACGTAGTAGAGCACGAAGAGGAGGATGGCCAAGACGGTGGGGAGGCCCAACCCGCCTTTTCGGATAATGGCACCGAGTGGGGCGCCAATCAGGAAAAGCAGGACACACGCGGAAGCCAGGAACAGCTTGCGGTGCCATTCAATGGCATGTCGGTCGGACAGCGTGCGCTTGGACATGCGCTCGTCCGCTTGGTTTTGGGCCGTTTGAATGGCATTGCGCAGCATGTCCCGCGCAGCGTCATGTACCCTGCGGTCTGCGGCGGGCCCCAGCCGCTCCAGCCAGTCGGCCCGGACCTCGGCCGTATCCAGCGCAAACACGGGCTTGTCGGAGTGAACAGGCTTGTTCATGCTCCGTTGTCCAAAGTCTTGCAAGGCGGAGGCCAAATGGGTGCGTTGGTCTTCCAGAGAGTCGATGGCGGCGTTGAGCTGCCCGAGGCTCATCATCTCATAGGCCCGCTTGAACAGCGCCTCGTCGGCTTTGGCAAAGTCCAGGCTACTGAGGTCAATGCGGATGCGTTGGGCTTCAAACTCAGTCTTGAGGTGGGGAAACGTCCGGTCACGTTGGCGCACCCCGGGCTCCATGCGGTCTTCGTGGCTTGAACCGTCCTCGAGATCCAAGATGAGAAAACGGCCGGTAGGAGAGGTTTGCATGGTGCCCCTCTGGGCAGTGATGACAAGGCCTGCGCCTTCGCGTCCGCCACCGTGGTGGTGAATGAGGACGTCCTCAAGGGCTCCGGTTTCCTTTTCCACTTGTGCTGCGCGTATGGCGTAGCCTTCAATGCCATTGTAGAACACCCCGTCCTCGAGATTCAGGGTGGGCTTTTTGCGGGTCACGCTGTACAGCAGTGTTCGGAACTTGAGGTTGGCCACGGGCCAGGCATAGTTGGCAAAGACCAGTGCACCCCCGGCAACCAGCATCATGGTAATCAGCAGTGGACGCATGATGCGTCCCAATCGCATGCCCGACGACTTCAATGCAGTCAACTCCTGGTGTTCCGCCATGGCCCCCAGCGTCATGATGCTGCTCATCAGTATGGCGAGTGGAAGCGCGAGATTGACCAGTCGAGCAGAGGCGTAGAGCAGGAGTTCAAGCACCACGTGCAGGGCCAAACCCTTGCCGATGAGCTCGTCGGCATAGACCCACAGGAATTGCATGTCCAAGAAGAACAGGGCCACCAAGAAGGTGACCACAAAGGGACCCAGGAACGATCGGAGCAGGAGCCGAGTGGTGCGCTTCAATGGGGTGTAACGGTTGTTCAACGACGGAAGCAACGCCATAACGCGCTTCCGGCGTGCAAGATTGCCTAATTTTCGCGCCACAAGTCACCCGCGATGCACAACAATTCCCACACCATCGGTGGAATCCACCACCTTCTTTTGGCCTTCATCCTGCCTGCCGCTCTTCTGATTGGATGCGGTGGCCCTTCAATAGACCTCGGAGATGACGGTCTGAAGGCCGAGGCTGTCGACACCAAGGCAGGCGAGCCTGATGCCAACGGATTCGTCTGGCAAACCGAACAGTTCGCAGACCTCAAGCTCATCCGCTACCAAGTGCCAGGATGGGAGAAGTTGTCGGAGGACCAGAAGAAATTGGTCTATTGCTTGACGCAGGCCGGACTCAGCGGTCGTGACATCATGTACGACCAGAACAACCGCTACAACCTGCAGGTCCGCCACATGTTGGATGAAGCCCACCGCAATTTTTCGGGGGACCGCGATACCCAAGGATGGCAGAAGTTCCACACTTTCGCCAAGCGCGTGTGGTTTTCCAACGGCATCCACCACCATTACTCCAACGCCAAGATTGTGCCCGAATGTGGCCGTGGCTATTTTGAATATGTCATCGAAAACAGCGGGCTTGCTTTAGATGAAGCTTCCTCTGAAGTGCTGGACATGCTCTACGATCCGACCCGAGAGGCCAAGAAGGTGGAGCTGGATGCGACCAAGGGCCTCGTCGAGGCCAGTGCGATCAACTTTTACGCTCCCGATGTCAGCACAGAAGAGGCGCAAGCTTATTTCGCAGCGTATGAAGTCAACCGCAACAAGCCCGTTGAAAAGGGACTCAACAGCCGTTTGATCAAAGACGACGCAGGCAATGTGGTAGAAGAAGTGTACAAGGTCGGTGGGCTATACGGCGCTGCGTTGGAGAAGGTGTGCTACTGGCTCGAGCAGGCGCAGAAGTTTGCGGAGAATGACAAGCAAGCCGCGGCATTGCGTCACCTGGTAGACTACTACCGGACCGGTGACCTCGAAAAGTGGAGCTTGTACAACATCAATTGGGTGAAGGACACCGAAGGTGACATTGACTACATCAACGGATTCGTGGAAGTCTACAATGACCCGCTTGGCTTCACCGGCAGTTATGAGACGGTGGTTCAGATCAAGGACTTTGAAGCCTCTGAGCGCATGGCGGTCATGATGGACAATGCACAGTGGTTTGAAGACCACATGCCCTTCATGGATGAGCACAAGAAGAAGGAAGTGGTGGGCATCACCTACAACGTGGTCAACGTCGTGGGGGAGGCAGGAGACGCTTCTCCCAGCACCCCCATTGGGGTCAACCTGCCCAATGCCAACTGGATCCGCACCATGCACGGCTCCAAGAGCGTGAGCTTGGGCAACATCATCGACGCCTATGACAAGGCCGGTGGCAGCGGATTGACCGATGAGTTTGCCTTTGACGATGTCGAAAAGGCGCGGGCCCGCACCCACGGTTCATTGGCCGGCAAGATCCACACGGCATTTCACGAGGTGATTGGACACGCCAGCGGCCAATTGGAGCCGGGCGTGGAAGAACCCGCGAGCACGCTCAAGGAGTACGCCAGCACGATGGAAGAAGGACGCGCCGACCTGGTGGCCCTGTACTTCATGCTCGACGAAAAACTGGTCGAGTTGAACCTCGTCAAGAACATGGAGACGGGACGCTGTGAGTACGACAGCTACATCCGCAATGGCATGCTCATGCAGCTGCGCCGTTTGGAACTGGCAGAGAACATCGAAGAGGCGCACATGCGCAACCGCGCATGGGTCAGCCACTGGGTGGTCGAGCAGGCCAAAGCGGACAACAGCATCCGCGCCATCAAGCGTGACGGTAAGACGTTCTACAACATTGTGGACTATGACCGCGTGAGGGCGCTCTTTGGCGAACTCTTGCGCGAAGTGCAGCGCATCAAGTCACAAGGAGACTACGATGCAGCCAAGGCTTTGGTGGAAGGTTATGGTGTGAAGGTCAATCCCGAGATTCACCAGGAGGTTTTGACCCGTTCAGAGGCACTGGGCATTGCACCTTATGGGGGATTCATCAACCCCAGCCTTGTCGCAGAGGTGGGTGACAAAGGTGAAATCCTCGGTGTGGAATTGACCTACCCAGATGACTTCACCGAGCAGATGTTGGGGTACGACGACGCGTACAACTTCTTGCCCCTCAAGAACTGATGCAAGAAGAGCAGTCTCAGGCGGAAGAAAGGACCTTCACGGCCCGTAAACTTGCGCTGATTGAGGCCATCCTGCCCCTAGAAGGAGAAGCGGATTTGGCCGCCTTGGAATCTGCGGTTGACGCGATCAAGGAGGACATCCGCGCCCGTCAATTGGTGATCGGCTACCGCCCTTCTGGGACAGCTGTACTCAAGCAACGCTTCCTGGACCGGTTGCGTCATACACTACAAGACCTGAACCACGATGAATTCGTCACCCTGCATGACCTCGAGCAGCGCGCTGCGGACTGGTAACTTCACCGCGCTGATCGTCACACTATTTGTGGCATGGGTAACCGCAGGAGTCAACGCCGGCGCACAAACACCGTGCGAAAACGGCTTTGCGGGTCAGTACCCCTGTGAAGGGCTTGATTTGATGAGCGTTCGGTCATTTGAGGAATTGGGAGGTACCCCGCCCGGCAATGGAAACGATTGTTGGGGTTGGACCCGTGACGGCCGTGAGTTTGTCTTGTTTGGGCGCAGCGATGGGACCTCTATTGTGGAGATTACCGACCCTGTGAACCCAGCCATGATCGCGGATGTTCCCACGGCCACCGTGCCGAGTTTGTGGCGCGACATCAAGGTGGTGGGGGACATGGCTTACATCGTGAGCGAGGCCGGCGAGCACGGCATGCAGGTGGTAAGCCTCGAGTCACTGCTGACCATGGAGCCCATGGCACCACTTCCATTGACGGCATACTATACAGGCTTTGGTAGCGCCCATAACATCGCGGCCAACCCCGAGACAGCATTCGTTTACGGTGTTGGCACCAACACCTTCAATGGCGGCATGCACATCGTGGATGTAGCGGACCCGGCCAATCCCACTTTGGTAGGGTCTTGGGAAGAAGCGGATGTCCACGACGCTCAAATCGTGATCTACAATGGCCCGGATGCTGACTATTCGGGACAGGAAATCGCATTTGTATTTGGTGGTTACAGTGGCTTCTACATTGTCAATGTCGAAGACAAGATTGACTGTCAGACGCTGTCTACACTGTCGGATTCGTCATGGGTCTACACGCACCAAGGATGGCTGACAGAGGACCAAAGGTTTGTGTTGATTAACGATGAAATCGATGAATCGACCGGCATCGCTTCCCAGACGCGAACATGGGTGCTCGATGTGCAGGACCTCGATGCTCCTCAAATCGTGGGTTTTTATGAAGGCCCACTCTCGGTCACGGACCACAACCTCTATACGCACGAAGGTCTGGTGTACGAGGCCAATTATTATGCGGGTCTTCAGGTGCTGGACATCATCGATGCCGCAGAATTGGACTTCCAGCAGGTGGCTTTTTTTGACACCAACCCCTTTAGCAATCAAACGGGAACAAGCGGTGGTGCTTGGAGTGTCTATCCCTATTTCGACAGTGGGAACATCGCCATCAGCACCCAGAGTCACCTCTTCGTGGTGTCGCCCTCAGTCTCTGTCAACGCGGTAGCAGAGCCCCCTCTTGCTCCTGCTCTTGGCGTGTGGGTCGACGGTGGGGTGGTGCACTTGGATGTGCAGCACCTTACCCAGGAAAACCTGCAGGTATACGATGCAGGAGGACGCTTAAAAGCGGAGTGGTTCATCACGCCCAATGCGGCATCGCGTTGGTTCGTGTCCGATTGGGAATCCGGAGTGTATGTGGTGCGGTCCGCCTCAGGCGCCCAAGCCCGTTTTGTCCTGCAATAAGCGCTGAGTTGGGTCAGCCGTTGGACATGGCTTCGCGGAGCCGTTCAACCAGCGTTGCGCCATCCATTCTTGAGGTGATCCGGCCTTCCTTGGCCAGGGAGTAGGTCCCTGTTTCCTCGCTGAGGACCAGTGCCACTGCGTCGGTCTGTTCACTGATGCCCAAAGCAGCGCGGTGGCGCGTGCCGTATTGGGCGGGAAGGTCGATGCGGCCCGTGACGGGAAGAATGCCACCGGCCCACGTGATGCGGTCGCGTTCGATGCAGGCTGCACCGTCGTGCAAGGGGCTCGCCTTTTCAAACAGGGCCACAATCAATCCTGATGATACTTGGGCATCCAAAGAGCGCTTTCCCGTGGCCGCATTGCCGGGATCGGCATCCCGCTTGAGGACCAGCAGGGCCCCCAATCCGCGCTTGCGGCATTCTTCGAGCCCGTCCCG
This sequence comes from Flavobacteriales bacterium, assembly GCA_016780385.1. Taxonomy (GTDB): domain Bacteria; phylum Bacteroidota; class Bacteroidia; order Flavobacteriales_D; family Sanyastnellaceae; genus UBA8752. The sequence continues at coordinate 10,268 of JADHLY010000035.1, read as the reverse complement.
GAGCGCCTCCCACGTGGCATCTTGGTCCGAAGGGGCATGGGTTCTGCCAAAGATGGCTTGCACCCAGGGCGGCGCTCCATTGAGCAGTTGGCGGTTGCCAATGAGCAGCAAGAATTGCCGCAGCTCCTGCTGGAAGACGATCAGCAAGGCGATGACCCCCACACCGATGAATTGTCCGAGCACCTCTGCCAACATTCTCATTTGCAGCGCGTCTACGATTTGATAGACCAGATAGATCGCCAGGATGCCCAAAAAGATCCGGATCGCAGCCGTGCCCCTTGTCAGCCTGTAGAGTTGGTAAAGGATGGCCGCTACAGCCAGGATGTCCAGCACCTGCCAGGGGCCCAAATGCAGTGCGGGTTGTTCAATCATGGCGGAGGGGTGTTCTGTGCTGGGTCAGTGCGCCATGCAATTTCACGCATTCCCGGGCTTCTGCAACATCGTGCACCCGAAGGATGTGAGCGCCGCGGTCCAACGCCCAGGCATGCAGCACAGAGGTTCCGTTTAGGGCAAGTGCAGGAGTGGATTCTAGGGTTCTGTAAATCATTGACTTACGGCTGACACCTGCGAGTACAGGAACCCCGAGTTCAGCAAAGCGACCGAACTGATCGAGCAGCTGAAAGTTGTGCGCCTTGGTTTTGCCAAATCCGAAGCCGGGGTCCACGGCCAATTGTTCTACGCCCTCGGCGCGCAAGGTGTCGAGGCGTTCGGTCAGAAAAGCCAGTACTTCGTCGGTGGGGTGCGCATATTGGGGCCTGTCCTGCATGGTTTCAGGAGTGCCCTGCATGTGCATGAGGATGCAGGGGACATTGAGGTCCGCCATGAGGCCCTCCATATCGGGGTCAAGCCGGCCCGCACCAATGTCATTGATGATGTCGCATCCAGCACCGATGGCGCGTCGCGCCACCTCTGCTTGGAAGGTGTCGATGCTCAAAGGGCACTCCGGCAAGATGGTGCGGATCTCTTCAATCACCGGGAGTACCCTTGCCAGCTCTTCATCTGCGCTGAGTGGCGCGGCGCCAGGCCGTGAGCTTTGGCCGCCGATGTCGAGCACATCGGCGCCATCGGCCACCATTTGCAAGGCGCGTTGGGCGGCTTCCTTGGCTTGTGTTACGCGGCTTGCGCCGTGAAAGGAGTCAGGCGTGGCATTGAGCACCCCCATGATTCGAGGTACGCTGAAGTCCAAGGAGTTTCCCTTGAATCGAAAGGGCGCAGGTTGGGCGAGGGTCGACATGAATCCGGCGGGAAAGATGCGAAGGAAGAACGTGGAGAGGAAATGGTGCCGGCCACTGTGGGAAAATGATGGTTCATTGGGAGGCCCTCCTGCGGGGAGTCAAGGGATTGGGCTGCACCTTGCAACTGTTATGACCAGTACGACTTCGACACCTGATTCCGCAGGAGGCCTCGGCCGGACGCTGACCGAATACGATGGTCAAGTGGCGGTATGTCGGGCGCTCTTCCTGGACAAGATGCACGACTATGGCACGGCCTGGCGCGTCTTGCGCCCTGAGTCCTTGACAGATCAGCTGTTCATCAAGGCCCAGCGGATTCGCACCATTCAGGAGGGGGGAGCCCAAAAAGTGGACGAGGGCATTCGTCCGGAATTCATCGGAATCGTCAATTACTGCATGATGGCCTTGATCCAATTGGAGCTGCCAGAAGACAGCCCCATGGACCTGCCTGCCGCAGAGGCCACCCATCAGTTTGATGCGGCGCTGGCGCGCACTCGGGAACTCATGACGGCCAAGAACCACGATTATGGGGAGGCTTGGCGTGACATGCGCGTTTCAAGCCTGACCGATCTGATTTTGATGAAGCTGCTGAGGATCAAGCAGCTCGAAGACCTCAAAGGAGGGGCGAGGGTCAGCGAAGGCGTGGATGCGGGATACATGGACATGGCCAACTATGCCCTGTTCGCCTTGATTCACCTCGAATCGGCGTAATCCACGGCCTCACGTGTTAATCAAGGGTTAATGCCGGGTGGGCCGTCCTGAAAACCTTGCGAAATTGTAGGCGGAATCTCAACGCCATGCGCAACATCCTTCTTTCGGTCGCCAACTTCTGCCGTGTGCTGGTGGGCGCCCTCTTTGTCGTTTCAGGATTGATCAAGATCAATGACGCCTTGGGCTTCATGTACAAGCTCGAAGAATATTTCGAGCCGGGCGCGCTCAACCTGGAGGCGTGGACACCCTACGCCTTGGAATTGGGCATGTTGGCCTCCATCGGTGAAGTCCTCCTGGGCGTCGCCCTCTTGGTGGGCGCCTTGCCGCGTTTGACAACGGCCCTGACCCTGGTGCTCATGCTGTTCTTTACCTGGCTGACCTGGTATACGGACCACTGCGATCCTTTTGGCAGCAAGACCATTGTAGAAAACGGCCTGGAAGTGATCATCCCCAACCAATGCGTGCTCAGCTGCGGTTGTTTTGGCAATGCCATCCCACTAACGCCCCACGAAAGCTTCATCAAGGATGTCGTCTTGCTCATCCTGTTGCTGCCCATTTTGCTGAGTGCTTGGACTGGGGGATATGTGCTCAATGAACGCGGCCGCTCCCTCTGGATGTATGCCACCGCGTTGTTGATCACCTGGATTTTCGGTGAGACCATGTTGGAGTGGGGGTTCCCCACGCTGTTCCTCGCCATGGGACTGGCCGCCGCTGAGGGCATCCGGCGCCGCTGGACCAAAGAAGGGCAGGAATGGGCGATGGCTGCGGGCGTACTGCTGGTGGCGTTGGGCTTTCAAGCTTACACGTTGCGCCACTTGCCTGTCAAGGATTACCGGCCATATGCCGTTGGAGAAGACCTGAACCGCAACATGGCGTCCGCTGCAGAGCTCGGTTTGGATCCCCCGGTGTACGACAAGGAAGTGCGTTTCTACGATCCCGCCACAGGCGGAGACACGGTGGTCCTGCAATCGGCCTACATGGCCGGCAAGCTCTGGCAGGATGAGGCCTTCAAAACCGCCTTCCCAGAAGCCGATTGGGACGGCGCCAGGGAATTCAAAGTATCCGATGGATACGAGCCCCTGATATTTGATTTGGACGCCACAGACGCCTCCGGAGAGAGCCAGTTGACCACCTTGTTGGATGAGGGCTACACCCTGCTGCACATTTCCAAGGACTTGGCAGCATCTGAAGCCCATGCCCAGCAGGAAATCAATGCCCTGTTTGAGGCTGCAGCCCAAAAAGGCTGGCGCACCGCGGGATTGACACCTGTGACGGCTGAAGATGCAGCGGCGTACCAGGCAGAACACGGCGCCAATTATCCGTTCTATTCGACGGACCCCACTGAGCTCAAGATCATCGTGCGGAGCAACCCCGGTGTGGTGTTGCTCAAGGACGGTGTGGTGCAAGAAAAGTGGGCCTGGCGGGACGTCCCCGGTTCCTTTGCGGATGTAGACGGGGCATACTGAAGACCGATGAGCAGAGGCCGTTGGTGGAGCAAAGCATGGAGGGGACTGGCCGTCCTCTGGGGCAGCTTCACCTTGGTTTTTTTGGTATTTACTGCGGTGCCTGACCCCGCCCGGCAATTGGCTGGACAACAGGCGGATCCCGAGGTGATTGCGGACATCCGCATCCAATTTGGGTTGGACAAGCCTCCACTCGAGCGCTACTTCAAGGCGCTGCAGGACCTCGTGCCGATAGGGCCGAGGGGCTCAGAAGGTTGGGGCCTGCGTTGGCCTTCGCTGGGAAAGAGCTACGTTCGCCCTGAGTCGGTGGTGAGCCTGCTTGGAAGCGCGCTGCCCGCCACGGCATTGCTGGCGATTTCGGCATTGGTGTTGGCCTTGCTGGTCGGTTTGCCCATGGGATTGCTCGCAGCCCGTTACCCGGGCGGATGGTTCGACCGCATCGCTGTGGGCGGGAGTGTTTTGGGCATGAGTGCGCCTTCCTTTTTCATGGCCATCCTGGTGGGCTATGTCTTTGCAGTCCGTTGGGGCGGCTGGACGGGATTGCCCTTGACCGGATCACTGTGGGACCTCGATGCACAAGGCCGCACCGTGTTGTCCATCAAAAACCTGATTCTTCCCGCCTTCACCCTCGGACTTCGGCCACTTGCCGTGCTGTCCCAGCTGATGCGGGGGGCGGCATTGGATGTACTTGCTGCACCCCATGTACTCACCGCCCGTGCCTTCGGCGCTTCAGAGGGAGAAATTCTCCGCCGCCACGTACTGCGCAATGCACTGAATCCGGTGGTGACAGCGGCCAGTGGCTGGCTCGCCCAATTGCTGGCTGGCGCTGTGTTTGTAGAGTTTGTTTTCGGCTGGCGTGGCCTCGGTTTCCTGCTGTTTGAGGCACTCGAGCAACACGACTTGCCTGTGGTCATGGGGGGCGTCCTGCTCGTCAGCTTCACTTTTGTGCTGGTTAACGCCCTGGCGGATGTGACCTATCGCATCCTTGATCCCCGCGCCGCTCAGGCTTGAAGCTCCAATTTGGCGCGTCGATTGAGGTCGCGCATCAGCGATTGGATGGTCGCATTGAAGTAGCGCTTGGTCCGATAGCTCCCGACCCACTGTATTCCTTGGACGGCGTTCGTGAGAAAGACCTCGTCGGCGATGAGCATGTTCTGTGGTGTCAGGTTGCACTCGTACACCTTCATGCCTGAAGCGAGGGCGAGGTTGATGATTTGCGCACGCATGATGCCCGCGGTCGCGCCACCGTCCAATCCTGGGGTATACAGGACCCCATTGGACACAAGAAAGAGGTTGGATGACGTGCTTTCAATGATGCCCATCCTGTCATTCTGGATGAGGGCTGTGTCCAATTGATGCTCTTGGGCCCACAAGCCGCTTTGAATGTAGATGTTGGCCGCCAGGTTCTTGAATCGGGTCAAGTGGTTGGGCGTGCATTTCATCTCCGGATAGATGTCCACCGATAGCCCTTTTTCGTTGAGGCTGTACTCGGCCTCTAGGATGGCCTCAGCTGTGATGACCACATCGAGATCGCTTCCCTTTGGGGCATAATAGCCCGTGCCTTTGCGGCTGAGCGTCATCCGAATGCGGGCGCTTCCTTTGATATTCGTGGCCTCCAGCAACCGACCGATTTCCTTCTTGATGTGCAGGGGGGTGAACCCCAAAGGCGGGTGGATGCGGTGCGCCTTGAGGCCCTCGCGCATGCGCTCGAAATGGGCTTCTACGAACAACGGCGCCCCGTTCATGACCCTGATGGTCTCGAAAATGCCATCCGCGTACAGAAAGGCTCTGTTTCCGAGCGAGATCGCAGCACTGTCAGGTCCGTCAAATGACCTGAGTTCGCCGTTGTAGAGAAGGGTGTCCACCGCGCAAAATTAAGCCCATACGCTCAGCGGAACTGATTTCCAATCAGAAAGGGGGGCATTGGGTTCAATCAGGATGCCCCGTCGCACTCCTGCGTCCAACGCGCAGGTGATGTCCCTGGCCTTGTCGCCGAACATCCAGCATTTTTCGGGATCCAGTTTGTGCTTGGCAATGGCGCGTTCGACCATCAGTGAACCGGGCTTTCGGCTGAGGCTTTGGCCGAAATCGGGGTGGTGGGGGCTGTAGAAGATATCGGCAATGGGCGCGCCTTTGGCCTCCGCTTCACGCCTGAGGTATGCGTGGATTTCAGCGACGGCCTCATGGGTGTACCTGCCCTTTGCAATGCCGCCTTGATTGGTGATGAGGATGAGCTTGAAGCCGGCATCGTGCCAAGCCCGCATGGTAGCCAGGGCAGTGGGCAGGATGTGAAACTCCTCAATGGAAGTGGTGTAGTCCCCGGGATCGTGGTTGATGACCCCGTCTCTGTCGAGAAGAATGGCCTTGCCAGAGTGGGCTTGATCGGAGGGCGTTGTGGTGGACATGGTTCAGGCAATGGGAGTACCGGGGGGCAGTGGGCTGCCCACTTCGAGCAGGGTGACATGCCCGTCTTGAACAGCGCCAAGCACAAGGCATCGGCTCTGGTGAGCGCCGACTTGCTTGGGCGGTAAGTTGACCACTGCCACCACCTGTCGGCCTTCCAGCGCTGCTGGTGTGTAGTCTTGGACCAATTGGGCTGTGGATTTGAGGATGCCCAGAGCGCCGAAGTCTATGTGAAGGACATAGGCCGGTTGGCGGGCGCCTTCGAGCAATGTCGCAGATTGGATCGTGCCAATACGGAGGTCGCATGCTGCAAAGCGGGAAGCCTCTATCGGGTCTTTTCTCTCCATATCACCGGGCAAAATCACACCTTGGACGGGCAAATTAGGGACCGGCGCCGGTTAACTTGGCGGTATGGAAGAGGCTTTTCCCCCGAAAGGACAATGGAAGGACTGGAAAGCAGCCGTGGAGGCACAGGCAAGGGGCGCTGCTCCGGCATTGACCACTGTGCTGGACCACGAGGTCGAGGTGCCGGTGTACCATGCCGGCCGTGCGGTGTCATCCGTTCGGCCCCGGACGGAGGTGCCGTGGAAAATCCGACAGACGGTCACCTCAGCTGGTGCAGTCATGCCAGCCTTGGAAGGAGGGGCGGAGGTCTTGCGGTTGCATGCCTGTAATGACCCCGCCGTTTGGTTGGAAGGCGTGGAGCGGGCGTTTGTGGACATCGAATATGTCGGGGGCATTGCACCCGCTCAACTGAAGGCCGAGCATTGGCCCAAGCAAGGCGGCGTGCTCCTGAATTGGTGGTCCGCAGAGGGCGATGTGAAGGCAACACTCGAAGCGCACATTGCGGACGTAAATCACGGCGCGCCTCAACGGGACTTGAGGGTGGTTTTGCTCACCGATCCCAAAGTCGCCAACCAGGGGTGGTCCATTGGGGCATCCCTGGCGTTATTGATGAAGTCCTGTGCGACCATATCGCCCCTGATGGGCGGGCGATTGAATGGGGTTTCCCTCGACTTTGGCTTGGATGAGGACCCTGTCGTGGCCCTCGCAGCCGCGGAGGCCCTGAAGCGGCTGTTAAAGCGCAACTGGCCAGTCCAGCAGTGGCCGACCATCACCATGGTGTGCGATGACCGGGGCTATGGAGCGGATGAGGGGCGTGACAACCTCGTGCGTCAAGCACTGCGTGCCACAGGCGCGGCCTTGTCCGCCATGGATGCCATCGACCTTGGAGCGCCACAGAAGCCGGGTGTGCCACCCCAAGACCTTGGTGGACAGGGGGAAAAATGGGGCCGTAACATCCTGCATTTACTGCGCGAAGAGAGTGGGTTGGGGCACGCAGATGCTGTGGTATCGCCACTGGTAGATGCGCTGGCCGACGCTTTCGTCACGTCGACAGACCGGTACATCGCCTTGTGGGCCGACTTGACCGAACACGAGGTGTGGACCCAAGGGCCGACGTCGTGGTCCATCTCGACCGTAAAGACAGACGCGGAAGTCGTCAACCCGGCGAGCGCGTCTCATTGGGAAGGCCATGGTGCGGGCACCCCACCGTATTTGCGCGGGCCCTATGCGAGCATGTATACGAGCCGCCCGTGGACCATCCGACAATACGCAGGGTTCAGTACGGCTGAGGCGTCCAATGCGTTTTATCGGCGGAATTTGGCGGCGGGGCAGAAGGGCCTGAGCGTCGCTTTTGACCTGGCCACCCACCGGGGGTACGACAGCGACCATCCGCGCGTATCCGGCGATGTGGGCAAGGCGGGTGTGGCGATTGACAGCGTCGAAGACATGAAGCTCTTGTTTGAGGGGATTCCGTTGGATGCCATGTCCGTTTCCATGACCATGAATGGCGCCGTATTGCCCATCATGGCCTTCTACATCGCGGCAGCGGAGGAGCAGGGTGTGGAAGCCAAGGCCTTGGCCGGAACCATTCAGAACGACATCCTCAAGGAATTCATGGTGCGGAACACGTTTATCTATCCGCCCGCACCGAGCATGCGGATCATCAGCGACATTTTCGCCTACACGGCGGAGCACATGCCCAAGTTCAATTCCATCAGCATCTCGGGCTACCACATGCAGGAGGCCGGTGCAACTCCGGAGTTGGAACTCGCCTACACCATCTCCAACGGCCTGGCTTATGTCAAGGCCGGGGTCGAAGCGGGGCTCAGTGTCGACGATTTCGCGCCCCGCCTGAGCTTTTTTTGGGGCATCGGCATGGACCTCATTTCTGAAGTGGCCAAGCTGCGTGCAGGACGCCTTCTGTGGGCGCGGTGGATGTCAACATTCCACCCCACCAATCCGCGTTCCTCGATGCTCAGGACCCACTGCCAGACCAGCGGCTGGACCTTAACCGAACAGGACCCACTCAACAACGTCGGACGCACGGCCATCGAGGCATTGGCAGCGGTGTGGGGCGGCACCCAGAGCCTGCACACGAATTCCTTGGACGAGGCCATTGCACTGCCCACGGATGATACGGCCAAGGTGGCGCGCAACACGCAGTTGATCCTCCAAAAGGAGGCGGGTACCAAGCGGTGGGTAGACCCACTGGGGGGTGATGCCACAGTGGCCCGGCGAACGGCCGAATTGGTCGAAGCGGCAGACGCGATCATCCGAGAGATGCAGGCGGCAGGAGGAATGCCCAGCGCCATTGAGCAGGGCCTGCCCATGCGGGGCATTGAGACGGCGGCCGCAGAAAAACAATCCCGCGTCGATGCAGGCGAGGACAAAATCATCGGGCTCAACTTGTTTCCCGGTGCGGCCCCTGAGGGCATGGATGTGCTCAAAGTGGACCACCATGCGGTATTGGACGGGCAGCGGGAGCGGCTCAAAGCCTTGCGCGCAGCCCGCAATGCAACCCAGGTCGATGGGGCGCTATCTGCGCTTGAGGCCGGAGCCCGAAGGGGAGACAATTTGCTGGCACTCGCTGTGGATGCTGCCCGCAAACGGTGCACACTCGGTGAGATTTCCGATGCGCTCGAGCGTGTTTACGGACGTCATGTGCCCGTCAATCGGCCGGTTCGTGGTATTTTCAGGAAGCACCTCGGTGCCCGTGAAGAATTCAAACAAGCCGTGGAAAAAGCCACTCGATTTGCAGGCCTTGCAGGCCGTCAACCGCGCATTCTCGTCGCCAAGATGGGGCAGGACGGCCACGACCGCGGTGCCAAGGTGATTGCGAGCGCATTTGCAGACCTCGGTTTCGATGTGGATTTGGGATCACTGTTTCAGACCCCCGAAGAAGTGGCGCGCCAGGCTGTAGAGAGCGACGTTCATGTGGTGGGTGTTTCCACACTGGCGGCAGGACACCTCGCGTTGGTGCCGGCGTTGGTCTCAGCGCTGGCTGAAGCCGGGCGAGAAGACATGCTCGTGGTGGTGGGTGGTGTCATTCCGCGCGAGGACTATCCGGCGCTATTCGAATCAGGGGTAACCGCCATTTTCGGCCCAGGCACCCCAGTTGTTCAATCGGCCACGCGCATTCTGGACCTCTTATTGGAAGCGTACAGCTGAGGGCTTAGGCGCCTTGGCTGCCGAGTTCTGATGTGGGGTAACGGTAACCCCGGAGGATGTCTTCGACGGGCATGGCTGGTTTCCCTGCGAGTTGAGCGCGCACCAATTGCACTGGGGTGCTGGCGGTTCCGACCCACCATGTTCCATGTTCGGTATGGCATTGGCCCGGCGCCAGAGGTCCGATGTCTGTGGGGGCCATCCCGTGCAAGGCCTTGTGCACCTTGAATGTAGCGCCGTTGAGCGTGGTCCAGGCTCCAGGAAACGGGGTCATGCCACGAATGAAATCCACCACTTGCGGGCCAGGATGACGCCAATCGATGCGGCCATTCTGCTTGAAAAGTTTCGGAGCCTCTCGCTCTGCACCTGTAGCCAATTGGTCTTGAGGTATCCCTGTTATGTCTCCTTGAGCAAGGGCGCTGAGTGTGTCTACCAGCAGGCCGGCTCCTTCCCGCATGAGTTTCGAATACAGGGTGCCCGCAGTGTCGTCTGCCTCAATGGGGCAACCGCGTTGGAGCAGCACAGCACCGGTGTCTATGTCCCTTGTGATGAAGAATGACGTCACGCCGGTTCTCCTGGCCCCAGATGCGACAGCGTGTTGTATGGGCGCAGCACCGCGAAAATCAGGAAGCAAGCTGCCGTGGACATTGATGGTGCCGAGACCGGGGCGGTCCCACACCACCTCTGGCAGCATGCGAAAGGCCACAACGGCATAGACATCCGCGTTCCAGGTATCGAGCAGCGTCAGAAATTCCGACGCCCTGAGGCGTTCGGGCTGCGCCACAGGCAATCCCAGCGATTCAGCCGCAGCCTTGACCGCAGAAACCGACATGCGCTGACCACGTCCAGCGGGTTTGTCTGGAGCGGTCACGACACCCACCACTTTGTGCGTACTCTCATGCAGGGCACGCAGGCTCGCTTCGGCGAAATCAGGCGTACCAAAAAAGGC
>JADHLY010000034.1 GCA_016780385.1 Flavobacteriales bacterium | reverse complement strand
ATGGGTGCTACCTATCAGTGGGTGGACAGCTTGCTTACCTACGTCGCCTATGTCGACGGTGTGGGACAATTTGGAATGTCCGGAGTGGTTGAACCAGGCGCTGCTTTTTGGACAGTGGTTGATACTTCAGGAGAGTGGTCCGTGCCCAAGGAAGCCATTGTGGGTCGGGAGGCATATGACAACCAAAGTGACGCAGTGTTGAACTCAGCATTGGTGCTCCAAGTGGACTGTGAGGGTCGGGTGGAGCAATGTGTGGTGGATTTTGGTTCGGGCTCTGCTGATTATCTCCCTGCCGAGGACGCCAGGTTTGACAATACGTTTAGAGGTCGGAATAACTTGGATCTCTATTCAAAGAGTCCAAATGGAACTTCTTTGATGATCAATAAAACAGAAGCATCGGCTCAAATCATTCCCATTTGGGTAAAGGCTTTCAATGGAGAGTCTGTGGAGATTCAACCAGCAGCAGTGCCTGAAGGAATTTGCCTGAAGTTGGAAGATCTGGTCACAGGGTGGATTGGCAATCTTGAGGCCGGCGAATCATACTCCTTTGAGGCCACATCGAGCCTGGACATACACCGGTTCAACTTGATCGTCGGTGGTACACTCGAGGCAAATGCCCTGGAGGCTTCTTGCGCCAGTTCTACAGATGGCGTCATCCAAGCGACTGGCCCTAGTGAGGAGAGCACATTTGTTCTTCTAGACCAAGAGGGGGATACCACAGGGAACTATGTGGCAGATTCAATGGGCGTAGTTTATTCTGAATTAGGAGTTGGAGTTTATACTCTGATTGCAAGCTCATACGGGTGCGCTGACATCAGTAAAACGGTGGAAGTGACGGCAGGAGAATCGGGGATTGCATCATTTGACATCCAGGCCATGCCGGACCACATTGGTTGTTATGACGAACATGGGGGGGTGAGTTTGGACATCGACGGGGGCCTTGCGCCGTATACAGTGGCTTGGTCGCATGGTGCGGTCGGCGATGTGATTGAAGTCGAGGCTGCCGGCGTCTTGGAGGCGGTGATCACCGATGCTGCCGGTTGTTCGGACAGCACTTCAGTGGAAGTCTTGTCTGCGCCACAGGTCGAAGCCGGCATCGCGCTCGAAGCGGCCGTGGTCACCTTGGTCGACGGAGAAGCCGAGGTGTACTTCGAAAACGCCAGCTCCGGCGCTACGGCCTACCAATGGAATTTTGGCGACGGCAATGCCAGTGCCGCTGAGAACCCCATTCACGCCTACACCACAGCTGGGGCCTACACAGTGGGCTTGAACGCCTGGAACGACTACTGCTCCGACACCTATCAAATGGTGGTCACCGTGGAGACGGTGAGCTCGGTGGGCGACTTCGCCGGAAGCGTGGAAGCCGCCATCGAACGCACTTCTTTGGGGTGGCAGGTGCGCCATCCCCAAGAGGCTTTCAATGTCGAAGTGTTCGATTTGACAGGCCGCATGGTCTACTTGGCCAGTGGCATGCCAGGCAGCCCTGTCGTCTTGGATCCAGCGGTGATGCCTGCAGTGGCGCTCGTCCTCTGGAAAGGCGCCCAGTCCGGCCATCAGCAGACCTGGAGGCTGGCCCGTTAAATCGGGGTTCGGATTACGAAGGGAATGCCCGAACTTCGCCGGCGTGAAAGTCGGCGTCATCACCTTCCCTGGGTCCAATTGCGACCACGATATGGAATTTGCCCTTGGCACGGAACTCGGTTTCCCTGTTGAGCGGCTCTGGCACAAGGACCGCGACCTGAAAGGAGTCGACCTTGTGGTCTTGCCCGGTGGCTTCAGCTACGGAGATTACCTCCGCAGTGGAGCCATCGCGCGTTTCTCCCCCATCATGGAGGAAGTGGTGGCCCACGCCAAGCGAGGTGGCCGCGTGCTCGGTGTGTGCAACGGATTTCAGATCCTCTGCGAGGCAGGCCTGTTGCCCGGCGCTTTGCGGCACAACGACAACCGCAAATTCATCTGTCGCAACGTCTTGCTGCGCCCCGAGTCCTTGATGGCCCCCATGACGGCAAGCCTTCCCGATGGCCGGCCACTGTGCATCCCCATTGCCCACGGCGAAGGGAACTATACCATCGATGACGCAGGGCTGGATGCCCTTGAGGACGGCGATCAAATCTTGTTCCGCTATTGCGGGCCTGAGGGAGAAATCGGCGACGAATTCAACCCCAACGGTTCGGTGGACCACATCGCGGGTGTGTGCAATGCAGCGGGCAACGTCTTCGGGATGATGCCGCACCCCGAGCGCGCTTGCAGCGAGGACCTGGGCAATACTGACGGCCGGGCTATGTTGCAGGCCTTGGCGGCAGCCGTGGAAACGGCCTGAGGTCATTCTCAAGAGCGTGAGCCGGTCCGCTTGTGATGGTGCGCGCGGAACATGGAAGGGTTAAGTTTGTTGCATTGTCCCCGGCAACGACCCGGTTACGCCATGTCTGATACTTCTTCCCCCTTCAAGCCAGGACCCCATCTCGGGCGCATTCAGGAACCCAAAGACCTGCGTGAGCATTTTGGAGTGGAAGACCTCCCGAAGGTGTGTGATGAGCTCCGGCAGTTCATCGTCGACGTGGTCAGTGAGAAAGGAGGACACTTTGGAGCGAGCCTCGGTGTGGTAGAGCTGACTGTGGCCTTGCACTATGTGTTCAACACCCCTGAAGACCAGATCGTGTGGGACGTCGGTCACCAAGCATACGGCCACAAAATTCTGACGGGGCGCCGCGAGCAATTCCACACCAACCGGGTGCACAAGGGCCTCAGTGGTTTCCCCAAGCGGAGCGAGAGCGAATACGACACCTTTGGAGTCGGCCACAGCTCGACCAGCATCAGTGCGGCCCTTGGCATGTCGGTGGCCAACAAGCTCAAGGGGGACAAGCGACAGCACATTGCGGTCATCGGAGACGGTGCCATGACGGCGGGCCTCGCTTTTGAAGGCCTCAACCATGGCGGCTGGCAGGACAACGATATGATCGTCATCCTGAACGACAACTGCATGTCCATCGACCCCAACGTGGGGGCCCTGAAGGATTACCTGACGGACATCACCACATCGCACACCTACAACCGCGTAAAGGATGAGGTGTGGCAGTTGCTCGGCAAGGTGTCCAAGTTTGGCCCTGACGCACAGACCATCGCTTCCAAGGTGAGCGACATGGTCAAGGGATCCTTGTTGCAGCAGTCCAACCTGTTCGAGTCCCTGAACTTCCGCTACTTCGGCCCCATTGATGGCCACGATGTGGAGCAAGTGGAGCACGTGTTGCGCGATCTCAAGGACATTCCTGGCCCCAAGTTGTTGCACCTTCTGACCAAGAAGGGCAAGGGCTACGCTCCAGCAGAAGCGGGAAGCCCGACCAAATGGCACGCCCCAGGCCTCTTCAACAAGGAAACCGGCGAGATCATCAAGGTGGTGCCCAAGTCACCTGAGCCTCCGAAATACCAAGACGTCTTTGGCCATACCATCATCGAGTTGGCCGAGAAAGACGAACGCATTGTCGGCGTGACGCCGGCCATGCCCACAGGGTGCTCCTTGAAGTACATGATGGAGTCCATGCCGGACCGCGCTTTCGACGTGGGCATCGCCGAACAGCACGCCGTGACGTTCTCAGCGGGCATGGCTACGCAAGGGCTCGTCCCCTTCTGCAACATTTACAGCTCATTCATGCAGCGCGCCTATGACCAGGTGCTCCATGACGTGGCCTTGCAGAACTTACAAGTGGTGTTCTGTTTGGACCGTGGTGGTGTCGCTGGTGCAGATGGCCCCACGCACCACGGTGTGTTTGACCTCGCTTACATGCGGTGCATCCCCAACATGGTCGTTTCGGCGCCCATGAACGAAGAGCAGTTGCGCAATCTCATGTACACCGCGACGGCCGACAACCACGGTCCGTTCAGCATCCGTTACCCGAGGGGGAAAGGGGTCATGACCGATTGGAAGACGCCGCTCCGCAAAATCAAGGTGGGAACCGGACGCAGGGTCCGCACGGGCGAAGACATTGCCATCCTCGGCATCGGCCACCTCGGAAACCACGCCCTCAAGGCGGCCGAGCAGCTCGAGAACGAAGGCATCTCCGCCGCCATGTATGACATGCGGTTTGTGAAGCCCCTCGACGAGACGCTGCTCCACGAAGTGTTTGGCAAATTTGACAAGGTGATCACTGTCGAAGACGGTTGCATCCAAGGCGGCATGGGCAGTGCGGTGTTGGAGTTCGCTGCAGACCAGGGCTACTCCGCCCGTGTGGTGCGGCTCGGCGTGCCCGACCGGTGGATTGAGCACGGCACACAATCCGAGCTCTATACCGAGTGCGGCTACAACGTGGAGGACATCGCAGTCGCTGCACGCAAGATGGTCGGCACAGCCCTTCAGGGCGCGCAGAAAGCAGGTTGACTCTGTAAGGACTTCATTGGCGTCGTCTTGCGACCTTCGCAACATGGAAGACGCCATTCGCAACCGCGTGGAAGAAAGTGGATTGGTTCAACTGGACCTTTCGGCACTGCTGGCGCAGCGGACATTGCGTGACATCGACTTGGCCCCTCAATTGTGGCAAGGGCTGGCCATCCGTGAACAGGAGTTTCGCGCTTGGCTCAAGGGCCTGGATTGTGCCCCATTTGAAGGTGCGGATGTCGCCGTGCACTGTAGCGCGGAGGCCATCATACCCGAGTGGGCTTGGATGCTAGTGGCTGCGGCATTGCACGGACATGCCCACAGCGTGCACGTCTGCCCACCTTCATCGCTCAAGGCTGCGGTCCTGGCCCGCATTCCTGATGAGCTCGACCTCGATGCTTTTCGCGGCCAACGGGTGGTCGTCAAGGGCTGTGGTCTGGATGCTGGGGCAGGCCCCGCCGTCCGCCTTGTAGAGCGCCTTCAGCCCGTGGTCAAAGCCCTGATGTTTGGTGAACCTTGCAGCACCGTTCCCGTGTACAAGTCGCGCTCATGAAGGGGGCTTGAAGCCACCTTTGGCCGAGCAAACCGCGGTATTTTGCAGGTCCCATGCTGACCGCTGAATCCGACAAGAAGCTCTTCCTCATCGATGCCTACGCCTTGATCTTCCGGGCGTATTACGCCTTCATCCGCAATCCCCGCATCAACAGCAAAGGCGCCAACACGAGCGCCGTTTTTGGCTTCACCACAGCCTTGCTGGACATCCTGAAGAATGAGCAGCCGACCCACCTCGCGATCGTCTTCGATCCACCAGGCCCCACTTTTCGTCACGAGACCTTCCCGGAGTACAAGGCCAACCGCGACGAGACACCGGAAGACATCCGGGCCAGCGTGCCCCACATCTACGCCTTGGCTGAGGCTATGCGCATCCCGACCGTAACAGAACCCGGTTTCGAGGCCGACGACATGATTGGCTATCTCGCCAAGCTCGCCGAAAAAGAAGGGTTTGACGTGTACATGATGACCCCAGACAAGGACTACGCCCAGCTCGTGTCGGAGAAGGTGCGGATGTACCGTCCCGGCCGGCAGGGCAATCCTCCCCAAGTGTGGGGGCCGGATGAAGTATGCGAACGCTTCGGTATCTCCCATCCCGATCAGGTCATCGACCTGCTGGGATTGATGGGGGACTCTGCCGACAACATCCCTGGCGTGCCGGGCATTGGCCCGAAGACGGCGGCCAAATTGCTGATGAAGTATGGCACCATGGAGACCCTCTTGGACTCCACTGCTGACCTGAAGGGCAAGCAAAAGGAAAACCTCGAGAATTTCCGGGAGCAGGCCTTGTTGTCCAAGCACTTGGCGACCATTGTCACCGACATACCTTACACGCCGCGTTTCGACGACATGGTGGTGGAGTCGCCGGACGCAGAGAAACTCGCGCCGCTGCTGGAGGAGTTGGAATTCAGGACACTCTCTCGGCGCATGCTCGGCAGCAGCGCACCTGCCGGGGTTGACAGTACCGGGGGCCAGGCGGGCAGCAAGCCGCCAGCAGAGGATGGTGGCGGCCAAATGGGCCTTTTCGGAGGCGATGGGGGCACCACAGGCGATGGGCAGGAAGCCGGCCAATTGCAGCAGTATGACGCCGCGAACACGGACTATCGCTTGGCCGATACGCCCGAGGTTAGGGCGGAGTTGCTGGCCGAATTGAAGGCCGCTCCGCGTTTTGCCTTCGACACCGAAACCACTGGTTTGGATGCCCGCACCGCCCGCATTGTGGGCATGAGCTTTTCCACCAAGCCCACCACAGGGTGGTACGTCCCCGTTCCGCTCGGAAGCGCGGACAAGCCGCAAAAGGAAGCCGAAGAAGTCGTCTCGCTGTTGGCTGAATTTCAGGACGTCCTTCAGGATGACCAGAAGGTGTTGGTGGCCCAGAACTGGAAGTACGACCACAAGATTATGCTGGGCGTCGGCATGGTTGTGGGCTGCAAGGTGTTTGACACGATGCTCGCTCACTATGTGCTGCAGCCCGATCTCAAACACGGCATGGATTACCTCGCAGAGGTGGAGTTGGGCTACAAGACCATACCCATCACCGATTTGCTGGGCAAGAAAGGCAAGCACCAAAAGACGATGGCGGACATTCCGCCTGAGCAGGTGTGCAGCTACGCGTGCGAGGATGCAGACATCACCTTGCGGTTGGCCGACCTGTTTGAGGAGCGGCTGGGAGTAGACACCCCGGAGCGCCGCATTTTCAATGACATCGAGATGCCCTTGGTGCCCGTCCTCGCCGACATGGAATTGGAAGGCGTTCGGCTCGACACAGACGCCTTGAACGCCATGGCTGAGGGGCTGCAGGAGGACCTGCGCCGGTTGACCGACTCTATTCAAGCCCATGCCGGCGTGCCGTTCTCCATCGACTCTCCAAGACAGCTGGGGGAAGTCTTGTTTGACCATTTGGCCATTTCTGCTAAGGCCAAGAAGACCAAGACGGGCCAATACGCGACGGGGGAAGACGTCCTCCAAAAGTTGGTGGATGCACATCCCATTGTCTCGGAGGTGCTCGAGTACCGCCAGCTCAACAAGCTCTTGTCCACCTACGTTCGGCCTTTGCCCGAATTGGTGGACGGGGAAACCGGTAGGGTGCACACCCAATACATGCAGGCCGTGGCGGCGACAGGCCGATTGAGCAGCACGCACCCCAACCTGCAGAACATCCCCATTCGCACGGCGCGTGGCCGCGAAATCCGCAAGGCATTTGTCCCCCGCGACGAGGACCATGTGCTGATGGCGGCAGACTACAGCCAAGTGGAGCTGAGGATCGTCGCGGCATTGAGCGGCGACCGCGGATTGTGTCAGGCCTTTCAGGACGGGGCCGACATTCACACCGCGACGGCAGCCAAGGTGTTCGGGGTGGCTCCAGAAGATGTGGACCGCGCCCAACGCAGCCGGGCCAAAGCGGTCAATTTCGGCATTCTGTATGGGCAGGGTGCCTTTGGATTGGCTGAAACCTTGAAGATCCCGCGTCGGGAGGCCAAGGAAATCATCGGAGCGTATTTCACTGAGTTCGCCGACCTCAAAGCCTACCAAACCGAGGTGGTGGAGCGGGCCAAGGAATCCGGCTTCGTGGAGACGCTGCTGGGCCGCAAGCGTTGGTTGCCCGACATCAATTCGGCCAACGCAGTGGTAAGGGGTTTTGCCGAGCGCAACGCCATCAATGCCCCCATTCAGGGGTCGGCCGCGGACATCATCAAGGTGGCCATGGTCCGCATTCAGGGGGCTTTGAAGCGAGAGTCACTCCGAGCCCGGATGATCCTTCAGGTGCACGACGAACTGGTGTTTGACGTCCCCAAATCCGAGGTTGACACCCTCAAGAAACTGGTGCGCGAACACATGGAAAACGCAGTGGAACTGTCTGTTCCGCTCGATGTAGACGTACAGACTGGGGGGGATTGGCTGGAGGCACACTGACGCCCAAAGCACCGCAGGACCGCGGTCATCAGCGGATTCCCACCTTCACATTTCCGGCGTGCCGACAGCATCCACCTTCCGGGGAGGATAACTTTCCGCAAACCCAATGGGCAAGGTCCGGTGACGGATTCAACTTGCCATCACAACCCTCTTGGATTTTCCATGAAACTCAAACACGACCGATTCACGCTTTCCTTGCGCTTGGCGACATGGATGGCGCTTCCCATGATGTTCTTCTTCGTCGGCTGCGGCGAAACGCCTGAGGCTCCTGCCGCGTCATCCACCACGGAGACCGCCATGGACGAGGAAGGCATGATGCCCGCCCGCAGGCAGAAGGCATTCAAGAAAATTTTCCACGCGGTGCCATCTCCCATTGAGACGGCGTTGCTGCTGGAGCGCAGTGGCATTCGTTTCGACGCGGGCGCCTTGCACAGCCTGGACAATGCCTCGGGCTACGCGACAACGGATTTGCAGTCGGTCAACCTCGGCATCTACGCCGGTGACCTGAGCTACTCCGTCATCTTCAACCAGAATCAGCAATCTGTGGACTACCTGAACACCTGCCGCCGCCTCTGCGACGGACTGGGCGTTGGGGACATCATCAGTGCAGATTTGATTGACCGCGCCAACAACAACCGTGACATCCGCGACTCCCTCGTGGACATCGTAACAGAGACCTTCTACGCCCTCAACGGCCGCTTCCGCGAGAACGGAATGGAAGAGGTCAGCGGCCTGATGGCAGCAGGCGGTTGGATTGAAGGCGTCTACCTGGGCA
The DNA here is from genome assembly GCA_016780385.1 of Flavobacteriales bacterium. Lineage (GTDB taxonomy): Bacteria > Bacteroidota > Bacteroidia > Flavobacteriales_D > Sanyastnellaceae > UBA8752. The sequence continues at coordinate 12,142 of JADHLY010000034.1, read as the reverse complement.
CACGCAATTTGAACTCCTCTACGGACGATTTGAAGCTGCGCATTGCCGAGCAGAAGATGACCCTCGAAAACCTCATGGGCCTCTTGAGGAGCTACACGCCAACCGCAGCACTGACCGACATGATGACGGCACTGGGTCCGGTGGAGGCCGCATTTGCAGGGGTCACCATCACCGAGAACGCTGCGGCAGCCACCGCGGCTGAAGACGGCACAGTGGTGATCAGCGGAGGGCCTGAAGTCAATTATGACGAGGCCACATTGACGGCGATTTCAGAATCTATTGCCGCAGTACGTAACCAATACGCAAAGTGAACGTAACCCATAGCGCCATGACTGCGATTAAGAAATTCCCCCTCGCTGTGCTCGCCCTGGTGATGACATTCACCGTGGCCGATGCGACAGCACAATGCCGGACCTTCACGAAGAAGCGTTGCCTTCCTCAACTGGAGGACTATGTCCAAAATGACAACTACAACACCGCGGTGTTGATTCCCGGTGACGAAGCCGAGCTCGAACTGACCTTCTTCGGAGACCGCGCCTACCGCTTGTTGGTGTGCGGACACCCCGTACTTGGTGACCTTTCCTTCCAAGTCTTGGACAGCCGAGGCAATGGGATCTACGACAGCGCTGACAAGGAGTCAGACCACTTCGACTTCAGGGTAGCCAACACCCAACAGATGACGATTCGCGTCCAGGTCCCGCAGACCGATGCGGTCATCCAGCACGAAGGGTGCGTCAGCATCATGGTGGGATCCAAAGGATAATCCCTGCCCAATCACATTGGAGCGCCCGCTCGGTTGATGCCGTGCGGGCGTTTTTATTTCAGAGGGCCTGGCCCTCAAGAAACCTTCGAACGGCGTCGTCGAAAGCGTCGGGCTGTTCTGCATGGAGCCAATGGCCGGCTTCCAAGGCCTGCAGCTCAAATGCGGTGAAATGCTGTTTGATGGCCTCCATTCCCCGGCCGACCACATAGTCTGACCTGTTGCCGTAGATCGCGAGGGTGGGCAAATCCACGGTGCCCAAGGGGCGGTGTGCCGTCATATCCGCAAGATGCCGGCGGAGGACAGGGAGGTTGAAACGCCAAGCAAAGCGCGTCGGTTCCGGCCTGTAAAGGCCCTTCAGCAGAAATTGGCGGACGCCGGGGTCGCCGATGGACTGCGCCAACGCGGCTTCGACTTCACCCCGCCGTTCAAACGTGCTGAGGTCCAATGCGGCCATGGCATCGAACAGGGGCGTGTGGTGAGGTGGATAGGCGATGGGCGCCATATCTGCGATGATGAGGCTGCGGCAGCGGTCGGGGTGTCGGTCCGCAAAATACATGGCCGTCTTGCCGCCCATGCTGTGTCCCAGCAGGTCGGCCTGGGAGATGCCGAGGGCATCCAAGGTGTCCAAGAGGTCCATGACCATGTCGGGATAGGCGTGGCTCGGATGGTGGGGGCTGCGGCCGTGATTGCGCTGGTCAATCAAAACCACAGGCCGAGATTCGGCCCAGCGCATACCGAGGGTCTGCCAATTGTCAGAAGACCCCAAGAGCCCGTGAAGGATGACCAATGGAGGGTTGGATGACGCGTGGTCCGGCGTTCCAAGGAGGCGATGAAAAAGCTCCATATCAGGAGGGCCGCAACTGTTCCTTGTACTGGCCCACTGCGTTTTGAAGGCCGATGTAGAGGGCGTCGCTGATCAGAGCGTGGCCGATGGACACTTCGGCCAGGGGCTGCACGCACTGGGCGAAATAGGCCAAGTTATCGAGGTCCAAATCGTGCCCCGCATTGACCGCCAACCCGGCTTCTTTGGCCGCTTGTGCCGCCTTTACAAAAGGCATGACCGCCGCTTCCCGATCGGTGGCATACCCTGCTGCATAGGGACCGGTGTAGAGTTCGATGCGGTCCGCACCGACATCGGCGGCGCCTTGGATGAGGTCGTGATCCGTGCCGATAAATAGGCTCGTGCGGATGCCGGCGGACTTGAAACGGGCGAGGACCTCTGTCAAGAGGGGGGCTTGGGCGCGGGTATTCCAACCGGCATTGGAGGTCAATATGCCCGGCGGGTCGGGCACGAGGGTGACTTGCTCGGGCTGGACGTCCAAAACGAGATCCACGAAATCCGGCGAGGGATAGCCTTCGATGTTGAACTCCGTGGTCGTGACCTTGCGCAAGGCCCTCACGTCTGCGTAGGTGATGTGGCGCGCATCGGGCCGCGGGTGCACCGTGATGCCGTCCGCCCCCCATTGCTGGATGCGCTCAGATGCAGCGATGGGGCAGGGCCGCGTACCACCCCGTGCATTGCGCAGGGTGGCAATTTTGTTGACGTTGACGCTCAAGCGCGTTGGGAAAGTTTCCATGGACCTTCGGGGGTTGTGCGGCTGCAGACGGCTAATTTCGCAAAGTCCCCATTCATGGGAGCAACAAAGTCCATGCACGCAGGCAGTATCATCAACGACGAATTGATCGCGCTCAATCCAGGTGACACCTTGGAGAAGGCATTGCGCGCCATGGATGAGCTGAAGGTGGAACACCTCCCGGTGGCTGCAGAGGGGCGGTACCTTGGACTGGTGGCTGAGGAGCACCTGCTCGACAAGGAAGGAGAGGCGGTGTTTCTGACCAACGTTCAGCTCATGCCTGTGATGGTGGCCCCCGAGCAGCACTTCCTCGAAGTGGTGGATGTGCTGTGCGAAGCAGACGTCAGTGTGGTTCCAGTGGTAGAGGACGGCATGCTGTTGGGCTGTACGGACCGCACCTACCTCTGGCGGGCTTTTCACCACAGCCTGACGCCCTACAATGAAGGCAGCATCCTCACCTTGGAGATGCCCTGGAAAGACTACAGTTTGGCGCAGGTGTCGCACCGCGTCGAATCTGAAGGCGTAAAGATCCTGCAAGTCCTGGTCAGCGATGGCCAACAGCCTGAAAACGCGGAGGTCGCCCTGCGCCTCTCGACCCGCAACATTGAGGCACTCATCGACAGCCTGCGCAGGCACGGCTACGACGTGAGGGCCTTCTATCGGGCTGAGGAGTACGCAGAAGAAATGAAGCGCCGCATGGCCGCCTTCATGCGCTACATGAACATTTGAACCATGGACGGACAAGCGGCCACCATAGAATCGCTCTTGTTGCATGGCTCCGTCATCACGGACGCCGACGTGCCGGCTTTCGGAGCCGTGTTGGAGGTATTGCGTGCCTCGAAGGCGCAATTGTCTTTCACAGGGACTTTTCACACCGCGCTCTCCGAGAAGGGTTTGTCTGCGCCCGATGATGTCTTGAATGAAGTCGACCGTTTCGATAATGGGTCCTCAGGCATGGTCATCACTTTCGGCGGCGATGGCACGGTACTGGAAACAGCGGGCATGTTGGCCGGTCGGCCCATCCCGGTTTTGGGCATCAACACCGGTCGCCTCGGTTTCCTCTCCCACCTGCCCATGCCCCGCGCCAAGGAGGCCCTTCCCGGCATTTTATCTGGGGGCTACAAGGTGGAACACCGGGCCATGTTGGAAGTGGATTTTCCAGAGGCCGAATTGGGGACCAACCTGCGGGCCTTGAACGAAATCACCGTGCACCGCCGCGATGTGGCGAGCATGATCCGGGTCTCAGTATACCGCGATGGCACCTTCATCAACCGCTATTGGTCCGACGGCTTGATTGTATCCACTGCGACAGGGTCCACGGCGTACTCCTTGAGCTGCGGGGGACCCATCATCCATCCCGACAGCAATGCGATCGTATTGAACCCGATTGCCCCGCACAACCTCTACGACAGGCCAGTGGTAATCCCGTTAGAGGGCACATTGGAAATCCATGCCGAAGGAAGGGACGACCACCTCATGCTTACCATGGACACGCGATCCTACACGGTGGACGCTCCTGCGCGATTCAAAGTGCGGCCTGCTGAGCGCCCCTTCATGCTGGTGCAGTTGCCCGGCGTGGATTTTATCGAGACGGTGCGCCGCAAGCTCCACCTGGGGCTCGACGCCCGCGAGGGCTTCTCACATGGAGATGGATACGAAACCGACCTATCCCCGCGTTGAACAGAGACTGTCGCTGATCATGCTACGCCCATTTTTTCTGCTCCTTTTGTTGTCGCTCTTCCTCGCGCCCACCGCGGATGCGCAGCGAAAATTTGAGACGAGCAAAACGCTGGGCTTGACCTTAGGAACAGGGTACTACCTCGGCGAATTGAACCCTACGGGCCACTTTGGCGGTCGTTTTCAGCCGGGTTTTGGCGGCTTTTTGAGGTTTAACGTCAACCGGAGGTTTGGCATCAAAGCAAGCCTCAACCGCACCAACCTGCTGTATTACGATTCAGACTCCAACGACCCTTGGATTGCCAACCGCAACCTCCACTTCCGCAACGCCATTACCGAAGGGGCAGTGGTGGCTGAATTCAACTACACCCGCTACCAAATCGGCAACACGAAGGACCGCTTTGCCGGTTATCTGTTTGCGGGTCTTTCGCTGTACAGCCACATGCCAGAAGCGCAGATTGGAGACGTCTGGTACGAGCTTCAGCCCTTGGGTACGGAGGGGCAGAGCAGCACCTCCGGAGGCAACCGTTATGCCACCACGGGTTTTGCGGTGCCTTTCGGGTTTGGTTTCAAACTGAACCTCGGCCATTTCTCGGCGCTCAACTTTGAATGGGGCATGCGCCGCACTTGGACCGACCACCTCGACGATGTCGCCGGCTACTACGCGAGCACCGCAGTGCTGGAAGATGAGGCGGGCCCGTTGGCGGAGGAACTGAGCGTGTCCCGCATCGAAAATGAGGGGGGACTCGAGGATCCCGTAGGGCAGATGCGCGGATACAACGGTTTGGACGACCGTTTCGCCGTCATGAATGTGTCGTTCACTTTCCGAATCGACAAGTCCCCGACCACCTGTTGGGACCGTTGATCATCGCGGCGATAAGGTGAAAAACTCCCAATCTCTGGCCCACTTGGGGTGGCTACCTTGCAGGAGAACGCAGAGGTCACCACTTTCGCCTCCGATTCCGTGATGCCCACACCCTCTATGGTCGAGTCCAAATCACCATCTGAAGCCCTTCCACGCCACGTCGCCGTCATCATGGACGGCAATGGCCGTTGGGCGCGCGAGCGCGGACAGGACAGGGTGTTCGGACACGCCAATGGCGTGGAAAGCGTGCGTGCGGCGGTAAAGGCCGCAGGCGAGCTTGGCGTCGAGTATTTGACGCTCTATGCCTTCAGCACAGAAAACTGGTCCCGCCCCAAAGCCGAGATCAATGCCCTCATGGAGTTGCTGGTCGAAAGCTTGGCAGGCGAGGTCAATGAACTGATCCGCAAAGGGGTGCGGTTGCGTTCCACAGGGGCCATTGACTATTTGCCCGACTCGTGCATTGACGCCTTGAGGGCCGTGGAGGAAAAGACCGCACATTGTACAGGGCTGACGCTGATTTTGGCCTTGAGCTACAGCGGGCGCTGGGAATTGACACAAGCCGTTCGCAACATTGTCAAGTCGGGCATCGCTGAACAGGACATCGATGAGGAAACAGTCAGGGCGCATTTGAGCATGCCGGATGTTCCCGACCCGGAGTTGCTCATCCGCACCAGCGGCGAGCAGCGGCTCAGCAACTTTCTGCTGTGGCAGTTGGCCTATTCCGAACTGCATTTCACCCCCGTGATGTGGCCCGACTTCAGGGAGGACCACTTCAAGGCGGCCATCCACGAATTCCGGGGGCGGGAGCGTCGGTTTGGCAGCACGGGAGAACAGCTGCAGCGTTCGGACGCAAACCACACCCAACGTGATTTTTGAAGGAGGAATGAGGACGCACATCATCATTTTGCTCATGGCTTGCGCCGTTTGGATGGTGCCCTCTGCGGTGTGGGCGCAACCGGGCACGCAGCCCATAGACCTGGCCGTGCCCAGTGATTATCGCATTGCGGGATTGACGGTGCTTGGCGCCGAGTACACGGATGTTCAGGCCGTAAAGCTGTTCAGTGGCTTGCAGGTTGGCGACGAGGTGACCATTCCTGGAGAACGCCTGGCAGCCGCCATACGCAACCTGTGGGACCAACGGTTGTTCAGCGATGTCTCCATCGAATTGGGTGAGCGCAGGGACAACGATGTGTATTTGGTGATCCGCGTCAAGGAAATGCCCCGCCTGACGAGCTATGGGTTCCAGGGCGTAAAGCGCGGTGAGCAGGAAACCTTGCGGGGCAAGTTGGACCTCGTGCGAGGCCAGATCGTCAATGAAAACCTCAAAGTCACGGCCCGCCGGATTTTGGAGGACCACTACCGCGAAAAAGGGTACTTCGACGCCACAGTCAGCATTACCAGCGCACAAGACAGCGTGCTGGAAAACGCGGCCAGCGTCAACATCGCCATCGACAAGGGCGAGAAGGTCAAGGTGGGGACCATAGAGGTCGTGGGTGCGCAAGCGTTAGAAGCCAAGACCATCAAGCGGCGCATGAAGAACACCAAGGAGCGTGCTTGGTGGCGGATTTTCAAGGCCTCGAAATACCTCGAGGAAGAGTTCAATGCGGACCTCGAAGGCGTCGTGGCCTACTACCGCGAAAAGGGCTATCGCAACGCCCGTGTGACGGGTGACAGCCTATTTAGGACCCCCGAGGGCGAACTGGGCATTGCAGTCAAAGTCGACGAAGGCGGACAATTCCATTTCCGCGAAATCACGTTTACGGGCAACACCAAGTACACCTCCGCGCAGCTCGACAGCCTGCTCGGCTTCAAGCGGGGCGACCTATACGACGTCGCTGAATTGGAACAGCGGCTATTCATGAACCCCAAGGGCATTGACATCAGCGCCCTGTACAGCGACGATGGTTACCTGACCTTCCAGGCCATTCCCGTAGAAATCCGGGCGGAAAACGACAGCATTGACCTCGAAATCCGGTTGGTGGAGGGCAAGCAGTTCCGCATCGGCCGTGTGGATGTGCGCGGCAACACCAAGACCAGCGACCACGTGATCCGTCGGGAGATTCGGACGATGCCCGGAGAGCTCTTCAGCCGAACGGACGTTATGCGGACGCAGCGTGAGTTGAGCCAGCTCAATTACTTCAACCCTGAGGCCTTTGGCATCAACCCCGTGCAGAACCCCGAAGACGGCACGGTCGACATCGAATACGTGGTGGAGGAGAAGCCCACCGACCAAATCGAATTGCAAGGGGGATGGGGCGGTAACCGCATTGTGGGCTCGCTCGGTGTGACCTTCAACAACTTCGCCGTCGGCAAGGCCTTCAAGAAAGGGTCCTGGCGGCCGGTACCCATGGGCGATGGACAGCGCGTGAGCCTGCGGGCCCAGTCCAATGGCCTTTTCTTTCAGAGCTACAATGTGAGCTTCACCGAGCCTTGGCTCGGGGGCAAGAAGCCCAACGCCCTGACCGTGGCCGCATGGCGTTCCATTCAGTCCAACGGCCAGCCCAAAAACGTGGAAGGCGAGGCCAATCCATTGCGCCAGACGCTCATGATCACAGGGGTCTCGGCCTCCATCGGCCAACGCTGGAAGCAGCCAGACGACTGGTTCGTGTTCAATGCGGGCCTCAGTTACCAGCACTTCGACTTCGACCAATACAACAGCGGCCTCTTCAGCTTCACGGACGGACGGTCCAACAACATCGCCCTCAACCTGGTGTTGAGCCGCAACTCCGTCAGCGACCCCATCTTCCCTGTTTGGGGCTCCGAGGTCAGGTTGAGCGTCAAGGCCACACCACCATACAGCCTCTTCCAGCCGGACAAGGATTGGACGGGTCTGAGCGACCAGGAGCGCTTCCGTTATGTGGAGTACCACAAGTGGAAGTTTGTGGCCAACTGGTACACCCCATTGACGACCGGCGGCGGCGAAAACCCCAAGTCGCTCGTGCTGCGCACCTACTTTGGCGGTGGCCTCATCGGCCAATACAACCGACAAATTGGTCTTTCGCCGTTTGAGCGTTTCTATTTGGGCGGCGTGTTCTTGAGCGGCTTCGTTTTGGACGGCCGGGAGATCATTTCCCTGCGCGGATACGACAACCTCTCCTTGACGGCGCCCGACCAGAGCACTGGAGCTGGTGCCATCGTGAAATATGGCACCGAGCTGCGCTACCCCTTGTCCACCAACCCGAGTGCGACCATCTATACCATGGCATTTCTGGAGGCGGGCAATACGTGGCAGACCGCCGATGGCTTCGATCCTTTCGACGTTTACCGCTCCGGTGGTGTCGGTATGCGCATCTTCCTGCCGATGTTTGGCCTGCTGGGCTTGGACTATGGATGGCGCTTCGACGATGTCACTGCTGCACCGGGAATGGCGCGGGGCCAATTCCACTTCTCGCTGGGTATGAACATCGGCGATTTGTAATCGAATGCGCGAAAAGTCCTGCCATTGACGTTGTGCCCCCGTCACGTCTTATTTTCACCCATCCGTAAGTCATGCGATTACTCCGCCAACTGCTCCCGATCCTCCTGATCATCCCGTCTTTCTCGGCTTTGAGCCAGAAATACGCCTATGTGGACACGGAGTACATCCTCTCACATCTGCCGGAATACGCGGAAGCACAGAAGGAATTGAACACCCTGGCCTCAGGCTGGCTCGATGAAATCGAGGAGAAGTATGAAGCGGCCAGCCAACTCGAAACAGCCTATCGTGCGGAGCGGGTGCTGTTAACGTCCGAAATGCGGCGCAAACGCGAGGATGAGATTTCCAGCAAGCGCACCGAAGCGACGGACATGCAAAAGGCCAAGTTTGGCGTGGAAGGCGAGCTGTTCCAAAAGCGCCAGGAGTTGATTCAGCCGGTGCAAGAGCAGATTTTCCAGGTGCTCAAGGACCTCTCCAGCTCCCGTGGTTACATGGTGGTGTTCGACAAGGCCAAAGGCTCCAATATGCTCTACACCAACCCGAAGTATGACATTTCGGACCGGGTCATCAAAGAGTTGGGATATACCCCGGGAGAAACCATCGGCGGAGAAGAGAAGGAGGACACTGAGAAAGGCGAGAGCCTCCAAGACCGCATGAACAATACCCTCGAAAAGGGAAAGGAAAAAGTCAACGACCGCAAACAACAAGTGGTCAACCGCATGGGGGGTGCTGCTGGCACCACCGGCGGACGTCCCAAGCAATAAACTTGGCGCAATCATTGCATTCACAACACCATGAAGAACATTATTACCCTTGGCCTGACGATGGCCGCCTTCCTCTTTGCACTGCCTGCCCAATCGCAGGTCATGGAGGTCCGTTTTGGCCACATCGATACGCAGTCTTTGCTTGAGGCCATGCCGGAGCGCAACTCCATTCAATCTGAAATCGAGGCGGCAGCTTCGCAGTACGAGCAGGAGATCGTCAGAATGCAAGGCGAACTCGAGGGCAAAGTGGCTGAATACCAGCAAAAGGCGGAATCTTGGCCAGCAGCCATCCGCGCCCAAAAGGAGCAGGACATCACCATGGGCCAGCAAGGCTTGGAACAGTTTTATGCCACGGTACAGCAGGAGCTTGCCGGGTTGGAAGCGAGCTTGTTGGAGCCCATGATTGAGCGCGCCCGCGTGGCCATTGAGGCTGTGGGGGCCGAAGAAGGCTTCACCTACATCTTCGACACCTCTTCGGGGTCTACCGTGTACAATGGTGGTGAAGATGTCCTCCCCCTCGTCAAGGCCAAGCTTGGCCTCTGACGCGCCCATTGGCATTTTTGATTCCGGCATTGGCGGCCTGACGGTAGCCCATGCCATGGCGCAGGCCATGCCGGCTGAGCGCATGTTGTATTTCGGCGATACGGCGCACATGCCGTATGGTGATCGGTCGCCTGAGTTGGTCAGGACCTACTCCGTGCGCATCGCTGAGTTTTTGGCGGCTGAAGGGTGCAAAGCCATTGTGATCGCCTGCAATTCCGCCTCCGCTACGGCCAAAGAAGCGGTTGAGGCGAGCGTTGGGCCTGGCATACCTGTCATCGATGTGGTGGCCCCGGTGGTCAAATACCTGTCGGCGAAGGGCGCAGAGCGCGTCGGCGTCATGGGCACACGTGCCACGGTGGGCAGCGGCATTTACGGCCGTTCCTTGCGCGAGGCGCACGCAGGTGCCGGCCGAACGGGTTGCCGTGTAGAAGAGTGGCCCACCCCATTGCTGGCGCCGCTGATCGAGGAGGGGTGGCAGTCCCACGCGATCATGTTGCCCGTGATAGAAGGCTATCTGCAGTCCGCCGGTTGGGTGAAAGGGCAAGACCGCCTCATCGACGCCCTGGTTTTGGGCTGTACCCATTATCCGTTGGCCGCAGATGCCTTCCGAGAAGTCTTGGGAGACGCAGTAGAAATCGTGGATGGACCCTCGATTGTAGCCTCCGCTGTGGCTGCCGCCCTGTTGGACGAAGGGCTCACCGCACCTCCATCACAAGCTGAGGGCAAAGGGCTTGCCGCACACCGCTTCATGGTGAGCGACCTCACGGAGACTTTCGTCCGTTCCGCCCAGCGCTTTTTTGGGAAGGAAGTGCCCTTGGTGCCGGGAGGCCCCTGGTTCCAGCACTGACCTTCACCGGTTTACTTTTCGGCAAACCAACTGGCGTACTCCTTATAGCGCTCGGCCGTGGCCGCAAGGTGGCGGGCCAATGTGCCGTCCACGTCCTTGACTTTTTTGGCGGGCACACCCGCCCACAATTCGCCGGGCCCAATCTGCGTGCCCTCCAACACGACAGCCCCTGCTGCAACCACCGCTCCTGCTCCCACCACGGCCCGGTCCATGACGACTGCTCCCATGCCAATCAAGGCGCCCTTGCAGACTGTGCAACCATGGACCACGGCGTTGTGTCCGATGCTCGCATGGTCATGAATCTCGAGGTGTGTCTTTTCGAAGGTGCCGTGCAACATGGCCCCATCTTGGACATTGACGGTGTGTCCGATGCGGATCGCGCAGACGTCGCCCCTTACCACCGCCCCAAACCAAATGCTGCAGTCAGTGCCCGTAGTGACGTCACCCACCACGGTGCAGTTGGGGGCCAACCAGGTACCCGCTCCGAAGGAGGGTGTTCGGCCGTGGACCGGAAGAACGACCGGTTGCTGATGGGGTTGTTTTGGGGCGTCACTCATGGTGGAAATGTACTCATTGGGTGAGCCATTCCTGTGCTTCGCGTCCTGCACGCCGAAATGAAATGGCCTGGGCAATGTCTTCAGCAGAAACGGCCTCACGCCCATCGAGGTCTGCCAAGGTGCGCCCCATCCGCAAGAGGCGTGTGTAGGTGCGCGCACTAAATCCAAAGTGTTCCATGCAGCGCTTGATGAGGCGGGTGCCCTCGGGGTCCAGGGCCACGAGTTCTTGGAGCAGTTGTCCGTCCAATCTGTGGTTGGTCACCGCTCCGGGGTTGCGGTTGCGCTGCAGGTCTCGGGCCTGGATGACGCGGTCGCGCATGGCCGCGGCCTTTTGCATGCGTTCTCGCCGCTGTTGCCTGCCGAGGGCACCGGGTACCGGGAGCAAGTCTGTTGCAGAGACGGCGTCAATTTGAAGGTGGATGTCAATGCGGTCCAGCAGCGGCCCGCTGACCTTGCGCATGTATTGCTGGCGCGCATGGCGGCTGCATTGACAACGGCGTCTGTGTTTCGGGTCGTCGCTGTACATGCCACAAGGGCAGGGGTTCATGGCGGCCACGAGCTGGAAGTCAGCGGGAAAAACAACGGTAGACCGCGCCCGGCTGATGGTCATTTCGGAAGTCTCCATGGGTTGACGCAACACTTCAAGGACGTGCCGCGGCATCTCCGGAAGCTCGTCCAAGAACAAGACACCTGCATGGGCAAGGCTGATTTCTCCAGGGCGCGGGTCGGAACCCCCGCCGACCAAGGCGACATCAGAAATCGTATGATGCGGGCTGCGGAATGGACGTTGGAGGACGAGGCCACCCGAGGCTCGGGTGCGGTCGGACACGGAGTGGATCCGGTTGACTTCAATGGCCTCACTGGGCGTCAGGGGAGGGAGCAACCCCACCATGGCCCGGGCGAGCATGGATTTGCCGGCGCCTGGCGGGCCCACCATGCAGAGGTTGTGCCCCCCGGCGGCGGCCAGGGCGAGGGCGGTCAAGGCATTGGCCTGCCCTTTGATGTCGGCGAGGGTTTCCAGGGATTCTGAGGCCTGCACCAGCAGCATGTCGGACAGCGTACATGACATGCGCGCCAAGGGCTGCACTCCAGAAAGGTGGTCGAGCACTTCACTGAGGTTCGCAGCGCCATGGACTT
>JADHLY010000033.1 GCA_016780385.1 Flavobacteriales bacterium | reverse complement strand
ATGGCCATGACGACCACGGTCACGATGATCACACGGACCATGGCCATGACGACCACGGAGACGGGGCCCATGATTGGAAAGCCACTGCTATGGCCCGCATCGCAGAGATAGACCACCTTCTTGAGCACAATGCAGACCAGCTGCTCATCTTGACAGACGCGCAAATCGAAGCCAAGCAGGACAAGCTGAAGCGCCTCATGCGTCACCGTCAGCGCATTTCAGAATTGAAGAGCTACACCTTTGAGAATGGCCTGAACAGTTTTGACTCCGGCCGCGACGACCAGGTGGTCAAGGGCGAGTTCCACTTGCCTGTGGGAGAGGAGGTAGAATTTGTTTTCCGCAGCCGCGATGTCATCCACTCCGCTTTCATGCCGCATTTCCGCGCGCAGATGAACACGGTGCCAGGTGTGCCGACCCGCTTCAAGATGACGCCGACCATCACAACGGACAGCATGCGCACCATCTTGGATGACCCTGACTTCAACTATGTGCTCCTCTGCAACAAGGTGTGTGGTGCGGCCCACTTCAACATGAAGATGGACGTCATCATCGAGTCCCGTGAGGAGTATGATGCTTGGCTTGAGCAGCAGGATGCCTTCCTCGTGGACGAGGCGGTGCCTTCCGCACCAGAAAACGAACCCGCGCCTTCCGCCGATGTTGACATCGAGAGCGGCGAGATGGCGATGATCCACTGAACCCGTCAAATAAGAAATTATGGGAGCACACGCACACCACAAGGAGAGCTTCATCTCCAAGTACGTTTTCAGTCAGGATCACAAGATGATCTCGAAGCAGTTCCTCATTACGGCTGTCTTCATGGGCGTCATCGCTGTGGCCCTCTCCATCTTCTTTCGTTTGCAGTTGGGATGGCCTGGCCAGCCCTTCAGTGTCTTGGAGACCTTCCTGGGCAAATGGGCCCCGGGCGGAGTTTTGGACCGTAATGCTTATTTGGCACTGGTGACCATTCACGGTACCATCATGGTCTTCTTCGTGTTGACGGGTGGTTTGAGTGGCACTTTCTCCAACCTGTTGATTCCCCTTCAGATTGGTGCCCGCGACATGGCTTCAGGTTTCCTGAACATGCTGAGCTACTGGTTCTTTTTGGTGTCCAGCCTGATCATGATTTTCTCTCTGTTCGTAGAAGGGGGAGCGGCTTCGGGCGGTTGGACGGTATATCCTCCACTCAGTGCATTGCCGCAGGCCATGCCGGGATCGGGTACGGGCATGACGCTGTGGTTGATTTCCATGGTGCTGTTCGTGGTCAGTTCGTTGCTCGGAGGTCTGAACTACATCGTGACCGTGATCAACTTGCGGACCAAAGGCATGAAGATGCTGCGCCTCCCATTGACCATCTGGGCATTCTTGACCACGGCCATTCTCGGCGTGTTGAGCTTCCCGGTCTTGGTGTCTGCGGTGGTGTTGTTGCTCATGGACCGTTCCATGGGCACGGCTTTCTACCTCAGCGACATCTTTATCGGCGGTGAAGCCTTGGACGTGACGGGTGGGTCTCCCATCCTCTACCAGCACCTGTTCTGGTTCTTGGGCCACCCTGAGGTATACATCGTGTTGTTGCCCGCTTTGGGCATCAGCTCAGAGGTCATTGCCACCAATGCGCGCAAGCCCATCTTCGGATACCGGGCGATGATCGGTTCCATCCTCGCGATTGGCTTCTTGAGCTTCATCGTTTGGGGCCACCACATGTTCGTGACCGGCATGAACCCCTTCATTGGTTCTGTCTTCGTCTTCACCACGTTGTTGATCGCCATTCCCTCTGCTGTGAAGGCGTTTAACTACATCACGACCCTGTGGCAGGGCAACCTCCGGTTTACGCCAGCGATGTTGTTCTCCATCGGACTGGTGAGCACGTTTGTTACAGGAGGCGTGACGGGCATCATCTTGGCGGACTCTGCCTTGGACGTCTCCGTGCACGATACCTACTTCGTGGTGGCACACTTCCACATCGTGATGGGCATGTCGGCCATCTTCGGCATGTTGGCGGGCGTCTATCACTGGTTCCCCAAGATGTTTGGACGCATGATGAACATGAAGCTCGGCTTTGCCCACTTCTGGCTCACCTTGGTGTGCGGTTACGGCGTGTTCTTCCCCATGCACTTCGTGGGCATGGCAGGCGCTCCTCGCCGTTACTACGAGTACAGTGCGTTTGAATTCCTCAACACGACAGCGGATTTGAACCCTGTGATTTCGGTGTTTGCGATTGTGGGTGCAGCCTCCCAGTTGTTGTTCCTGTTCAACTTCTTCTACAGCATTTTCCGCGGTCAAAGCGCCACGGAGAACCCTTGGGCATCCAACACCTTGGAGTGGACCACGCCAGTGGAGCACGTCCACGGTAACTGGCCTGGCGCCCTCCCAGAGGTGCACCGTTGGGCTTACGATTACAGCAATCCTGCTTTTGAGGACGACTTCGTTCCGCAGACCGTTCCGCTTGGTGACGGTGAGGAAGCGCACTGATTGAGGCTGTCCTTCGAGCAAAACGGGCCTTTCCCACCGGGGAGGGCCCGTTTTGTGTACAAGGGGATGCCTGAGGGGCGAGGGGATTTCACAGGGACAACCGAACTTGCTGGTATGGAGGACTTCGATTTACGGGGTGCGGCGGAAGGCCACAGTGACGGAGAGGTAGAGCGCGTGCTCCGGCCGTCGGGCTTCAAGGAGTTCGCGGGACAGCGAGAGGCCCTTGACAACCTGGAGGTGTTCGTCCAGGCCGCTTCGAGGCGGGGCGAGTCCATGGACCACGTGCTCTTTCATGGTCCTCCGGGACTGGGCAAGACGACCTTGGCCAACATCGTGGCGGCAGAGCTCGGGGTGTCCATCAAGACCACCAGTGGCCCTGTTTTGGACAAGCCTGGCGATTTGGCGGGCTTGTTGACGGGGCTGGAGCCTCGGGATGTGCTGTTCATTGATGAGATCCACCGGTTGAGCCCCATTGTGGAGGAATACCTCTACAGCGCCATGGAGGATTACCGGATTGACTTGGTCATCGATACGGGCCCCAATGCGCGGACCGTTCAGATTGACCTTCATCCGTTCACATTGGTGGGAGCCACTACCCGCAGTGGACTGCTGACGGCCCCATTGCGGGCCCGCTTTGGCATCAACTTGAGGTTGCATTATTACGATGCAGAAAC
Organism: Flavobacteriales bacterium; assembly: GCA_016780385.1. Classification (GTDB taxonomy): domain Bacteria; phylum Bacteroidota; class Bacteroidia; order Flavobacteriales_D; family Sanyastnellaceae; genus UBA8752. The sequence continues at coordinate 17,982 of JADHLY010000033.1, read as the reverse complement.
GCTGACAGGGATCGTTCAGCGCAGCGCAGGCTTGTTGGGCATTCCGATTGACCACGAAGCGGCGTTTGAGATTGCCGGACGGAGTCGGGGCACCCCTCGGATTGCCAACGCATTGCTGCGGCGTGTGCGGGATTTTGCCGAGATCAAGGGGGATGGCACCATCGAGCCAGGCATCACCCGTTTTGCACTGGATGCCCTGAACGTGGACCGCAAGGGCCTCGACGAAATGGACAACCGAATTTTGGGGACCCTCATTGACAAATTCAAAGGAGGTCCGGTGGGCATCACGACCATTGCCACGGCGGTGGGGGAAAACGGGGGCACCCTTGAAGAGGTCTATGAGCCCTTTTTGATCCAGCAGGGGTTCTTGATCCGGACCCCGCGTGGCCGTCAGGCAACCGAAGCGGCTTACCGTCACCTCGGCAGGGTGCCCAGTGCTGGCGGCGGTTTGTTTGATGCGGACTGAACAGCATGGGGCGGACGCGGCACATCGGGGAGGAGCGCGCGGATCAAATTCGCCTGTGGGCGGCTGAATTGGGCTTCACTGCGGTCGGCTTCTCTAAGGCCGAGCGTCTTGAAACGGAAGAACAGCGGCTTGAACAGTGGCTCTCGGAGGGCCGGCACGGGGAGATGGGCTACCTCGAGCGCAACTTCGATAAGCGTTTGGACCCTACACTGCTGGTGCCCGGCACCAAGACGGTCATCAGCCTGTTGTACAACCATTTCACCGAGCAGCGTCAGGAGGACCCCGAAGCGCCGCGCATTTCGTCGTACGCCTTTGGTGAGGATTACCACCACGTGGTGAAGTGGAAGCTCAAGGAGTTGCTCAAATGGATGCGCCGGGATTGGGGCAGCATTGAAGGCCGCGCTTTTGTGGATTCTGCGCCGATCATGGAGCGCGCTTGGGCAGCCCGATCGGGTTTGGGTTGGATTGGCAAGCACGGTTTGATGCTCAACAAGGAGGGGGGCAGCCACTTTTTTCTTGGCGAACTCCTCGTGGACCTGAATCTGCCAACGGATGGTGCTGTCACCGACCACTGCGGGACCTGCACCCGTTGCATCGACGCATGCCCGACGGGGGCCATCATCCGCCCGCAGGTGTTGGATGGAAGCAAGTGCATCAGCTATTTCACGATTGAATTGCGGGACGCATTGCCAGAGCCGATGGCGGGCCGGTTTGAGAACTGGATGTTCGGGTGCGATATCTGCCAGGAGGTGTGTCCCTGGAACCGGCACGCCACCTCCCACAACGAGCCGGCGTTCGCGCCAAAGCCCGAGTTACTGCGCATGACGCGCAAGGATTGGGTGGACCTGCAGGAAGAGACTTTTGATACGCTGTTCAAGAAGAGTCCTGTGCAGCGCACGGGCTATGCCGGCCTCAAACGCAACATCGCGTTTCTTGATGCCCAGCGTGAAAATGAGGGGTAATCAGTCCCGGCTGGCGACCCGCGCTTTGGTGGGTTGACGCAAAGTCCGGCGCTCGGGTCGGGTTCCCGCCCGGCTGGCTTTTTGCTCTTCCTCGGACAGGCCCATGAATGTCTGGCATTCGTTGCCACAGGTGTCGTTGAGCGCTTCAGCGCAAGTCGGACACTGGACCATCAGCACGTTGCAGGCCGCGTTTGCACAGTTAGTGATGGTGTCGCACGACGTGCCGCAATGGTGGCATTCTGCGACAACGTCGTCAGAAATGCGTTCGGCCATGCGTTCGTCAAAGACGAAGTTGACCCCGCGGAACCGGTTCTCCAGGCCGTTCTGCTTGACTTGGCGGGCGTATTCGATGATGCCGCCTTCCAATTGGTGCACGTTGGGAAACCCTTTGTGCTTGAGGTAAGCGCTGGCTTTTTCGCACCGAATGCCGCCCGTGCAATAGAGCACGATGTTTTCGTCTTTCTTGTCCTGAAGCAGGGACTCCACTTCTTGGATTTCGTCGCGAAAGGTTTCCGCGGCGGGCAAGACTGCACCTTTGAAGTGGCCGACTTCGCTCTCGTAGTGGTTGCGCATGTCCACCACGATGGTGTCCGACTGGCTGGCCAAAGCGTTGAATTCTTCGGCGTTGACGTGTTTTCCGCAATCGGTCACATCGAAACCGTCGTCGTTGAGGCCGTCTGCCACAATCTTGTCCCTGACTTTGATGATCAACTTGAGGAAGCTCTTGTCGTCTCCTTCGATGGCGATGTTCAATCGTGTTCCACGCAGCCAGTCGATGTCTTCGAGGCTGCTGTTGAAGTCGGGCATGGCTTCCGTGGGCAGGCTCAGCTGGGCATTGATGCCCTCGCCACTGACGTAGATGCGGCCTAGCACACCGATGGCACTCCACACTGAGAAGAGGTGGTCCCTGAGAAAGGCAGGATTGGCAACCTGTGCGTAGCGGTAAAGGCTCAATGTGGTCCTCGGACGACCGTCTTGCTCAAGCTGTTTGAGCAGGGTCTCCTTGTCCCATTTGTTATGGAGGTTGTGTCTGGCCACGAACGCAAAAATAAACCCAACAGCGCCGTAGGAATAGACCGGAATACGATTTCGGGGTCTCGAAGCGTTTGTGTCCCGCAGGGATACCGGATATATTGCTTGCAACTTACGATTCACAAACGTGATTTACTACCTATGAAAATGTTGGAATACTGCCAGCGCATCCTTTCCAAGGTCAGCTTCGATCGTCATCTGTTTGCCAAGGAATTGGCCAAAAGCATCAAGCGATTGGAGCTGTCGGATGTGCAGCGCTTGCGGCTGTGGTGCCACGAGCAGTTCGGCCAGCGTTATGAAGACATCATCAATGCGTCTTTTTCGGCGCGATTGGCTGTCTGAGACGCACTCATTGCAGTTTCACCGTGCCCGGTTGGTCTCCCAATCGGGCTTTTTTATGGGCCGAACTGAGGTTCAGAGGGGGTGTTCCTCGGCGCCTTCCAGGATGTAGTTCATCTGGTAGACGTCATCGGCATTGAGCCGGAGGTTGCCGTGAAAGGTGAGCCTTTCGTCGGTCTGGTACGTGCGGTGGTCGCTGTCGGCGAACCGGAGGTCCACCACGCTTTCCGGTCCCGCCCCACCGCAGAAGAAGCAGTTCGCGAAGGGGTAGCGCGAGAGGACGTAGAAATCCTCGTCGAGGTCAACAGGGATGACGTACCCTGTGATGTAGACGTCTTCACTTTCCGCAGCCAACACCTCTGGGCCAAATACAGGCTTCCAATAGTAGCTGTCCAGTTCTTCGAGGTACACATCCTTGAAGTCGACATCCGCGAGTTCTGCCCAGGTCAATTCTCGGTAATTGGCGGGGGGCTGTGGTGTGATCACCGGTGTCTCGGAAGGCGCAGGAGCTGCGGCACGTGCTGTAGCAAGCATGACCATGTCCGGAGCGTCCGCATCGGGGTGGCAATATGAGCTGAGGTCCATCGCGGCAATGGCGATGAAAGCCATTGCGGTGTACAGAAAGCGTTGGAGGTTGCGCTGCATGACGTGAAATTAAGAAGACCTGGTCGCTGTTTTCACCGTCCTTGACCCAACGTATTTGAAATGTCAATGCGCAATGCTGAACGGGCGGGGATGCCCGCGGCGACAGCCCCCACCAACAGTGCTGCTGCTGCGAGGACAAATTCACCTGGCACGGGCACCAACTGGGTCACCTCATAGTGGAAGCGGTCTTCGAGCACTTGGCCAAGGGCCATCACCCCAAGGCGGCTGAGGAGCAGTCCCGCGGCGATGCCAGCAACGGTCATCCAGAGCCCTTCAAACAACACCAAGGCGAAGAGCCGGCGTGGCGGAGCGCCCATGGTCCTGAGCAGGGCGAGCTCATAGCGCCGGTCGCGCAGCGAAGCAAAAAGGGCGATGAAGACGCTGATGAAGGACAGCCCCATGATGAGCAGGGCCACGGCACGCAGGGTTTGTAAGCCGATGCCGAACTGCTGGGTGAGGCGGTTCATTTCGATGGCAGGCAGGGCCACCTGCATGGGGGTGTCTCGCAACAGGTTGGGCAGGGTCAGGATCGCCAAGGGGTTCTTCTTCTTGAGCAACACCGCCGTGATTTCTTCGTTGGCGTCTTCCACATCTTCGTGCACGCCCCAAACAGAAGCAATCGGCGTGAGGATGAGCTGGTCGATGACGGCACCGGTTCGGTCAAAAGTGCCGACGACAGTGTATGCCTTGTCGCGGTGCACGTCGGTACCGTCGGTCAAACCGTGGGCACTGTAGAAGGTGTCCCCGATGTTGAGGCCTGTGGCGGCCGCGACTTCTTGGCCGATGACCACTTCGAACGCCGCTTCGAACATCTTTCCTTCGGCGATTTCCGCATTGTAGTGGGCGGGATAGGAGGGTTCGGTGCCCACGATGCGGAAGAGCTCGTAATTGTCGCCGTATGCCAGTGGGATCGCTTCTTCGATGTACGGGTGGCGCATGATTTTGCGCGCGTCGGCGAGTGCGATGTTGCCGGTGGGCACATCGACGTGGTAGACGTTGGCGAGGATGAGCTGCAGGGGGCTGCCCTTGGCGCCGAGGACGAGGTCGATGTCCTTGATGTTGCGGTCCAGGTCTTCGGTCAGGCTGCGTTGCATCAGCAGCATGAGGCTGATGATGCCCACGCCAAAGGCGAGCAAAAGGACGCTGAGTCCGGTTTCAAGGGGGCGGTGCAGGACGTTGCGTCGCGCGAGTCGGGCGGCCTTCATGAGGTAGGATTCAATTCGACGTGCTGGGACATGCGGTCTTTGAGGCGTTGGTCGTGGGTGACCACGAGCAGCGCGGCGCCCGTGCGCTTGGCTTGGTTTCTCAGCAGGGTGAGAACGGCGTCTGTATTGGCGTCGTCCAATGCGCTGGTCGGTTCATCTGCAAGGATGAGGCCGGGCCCGTGAACGACCGCGCGGGCGATGGAAACGCGCTGCTGCTCGCCTACAGAGAGGGCGTCTACCCGGGCATTGAGCTTGTGGCCGAGGCCGAGCTCTTGGAGCAGCCCTTCGATGACCGCAGCATCAGGGGCACACCCGGCCAGTGACCGGGCCAAGGCCAGGTTTTCGCCCACGGTGAGGCTGCGCACAAAATGGGCGGTCTGAAACACGATGCCCATGTGCTTTCCACGGGTTTGGTCGCGTTCGGCGGTGTTCAAGGCGCTGAAAGGCGCGCCGGCCAAGGTGACGCTGCCGGCTGTGGGGGTCCGCATTCCCGCTACAAGGTGGAGCAGGGTGGTCTTGCCTGTGCCGGATGCGCCGAGCAAGAGGAGTTCATCCCCCTTGTCCATGTGGAGGTCCGGGAACGCCAATGCTGTATCTGCACCGGCGTATTGGTATCGAAGCCCTTGAGTCTTCAGCATGGGTGAAAGTTACGATGGCACAACGCCCATCTTTGCACCATGACGTTTACCCAACGCTTGTGGCGCTTCATGATCGGGATTGCGATCGGGACCATGCTGGCCTTCTTCTTCTTTGGCAGCCGCTCCTGCAACGAATGGATGCCCAATCCTCAGGTGCGGCAGTTCCTCGGAGATGCCGGTTTGATGGGCGATGAACGCACGCGCTGCCTGATGCAGTGTGATGCCGTGACCATGGCCGACTTGAGGGATTTGTTGGAAAATGGGGACATCCGCTACAGTGAAAGCGATGTCCGCAATGAAGAAGGCACGGGCAAGTACTACCGGATTGCCGGGGAAGAACGCGCGGCGCAATTCGTGGTGACCGACTCTACTACTGTGGTGCGCGCATTGGAGCTTCCCGCCGTTCCGGACGGGTGCAACTGTCCTTGAGGAGCCGCTTAGGCTGACTTTCGGCGTTTGAGTTCCTTGCGGATGAGCTCCAGTTCCCGGGATGTCTGTCCGCCCACTGAGGTGTTTTCCTCGGCGCGCCGGATGAGGTAGGGAATGGCTTCGCGCAAGGGGCCATAGGGCACATATTTGGCCGTGCGGAAACCACTGGCGGCCAGGTTGAAACTCAAGTTGTCGCTCATGCCGAGCAGCTGGGCAAAGGCGACGCGGCCATCACCAGCGGAAAGCCCTTTGGCGCGCATCTTTTCTGCGAGGCGCAGCGTGCTGTCTTCGTTGTGAGACCCGCAGACGATGTTCAGATGTTCGATGTGGTCCAATGCATGGTCCAACGCGGCGTCGAAGTCCCGGTCGGTGGACGCTTTGTCGGGTTGGATCGGGGAGGGCCTGTTTTCGGCAGCAGCCCTTTCGCGCTCTTTTTCCATATAGGCACCCCGCACGAGCTTGACGCCGGCGACCCAACCTTCTTGGCGGGCAGTCTTCGTGAGGGTGCGGACATAGGAGAGTCGGTCGTGACGGTACAACTGGGCCGTGGTATACACGCGGCATTCCCCCGCATTGTGCTGTCGCATCATGGCTTCTGCGAGCCGGTCAATGGCGCCCTGCAGCCAACTTTCTTCGGCGTCAATCATGATGGGCACGCTGCGGTCGGCGGCGGCTTGGCAAAGGCGTGCAACGCGCTTTTCCACGCGCCTCCACGCTTCGGATTCAGCGGTCCCGAGGTCGGCCTCTGCACTGACTTTTTCCAGCAAAGCATTGTCCGAGAGTGCACTCACCTTGAAGACGGCAAAGGCAAACTGCGGGTTTCCCTCGGCTGCGACGATGGCGGCCATGATCTGGCTTTCGGAGGCGTCCAAAGCGGCCTCACCCGTCTGCCCTTCGGCGCTGTAATCGAGGATGGTCTGCACCCCATACTCGGAAAGTGAGCCCGCAGTGTGCAGGCTCTCATCGATGTCTTCGCCGCCACAGAAGTAGTCAAAAACGGGACGCAAGGCCCAAGCCAGGGGCAATCTCAATGCCAATGCCACGCGGACTGAGGCCGCACCGAGGCTGACCAATTGAGGGGACCCGATGAGCCCAAACATCCAGCGCGCCCGGCGCAGGTCGCGGGTGGACCTGTGTGCAAATGCAGTTCGGGTATCGTCAAACCGGAGCGGTCCGCCGTGGGCGGAAGTCGCTGACTGCACAGCGGGATTCGGAGTGGAGTTCGGAGAGGTCATTAGCCAAACGCGCGCGGTGCAAGATACCGCCGCAGCCGCCCTTTTGGTGCCCGAGGTGCAAAGTGACGAAAGTCATTTGCCAGCGGGGGGAGACGTCAATTCAGCAGGCCTTGAGTGCGGTCATGTTTGCTCTGTTAACGAACAACAACAACCCATAAACCCCCCATACCATGAACAAGATTTTCTCCTCTGCTTTTGCCGCTGCCCTCGCCCTTGCCTCCACCGCCGCGATGGCTTCCACTCCAGTTCAGACGGCTGCCCTCGACGCCGAAATGAATGCCGCTGACCGTGTCGAACTCACCATGGAAGCCGGACGGGTGAGCATGCGGATCGTCGCAGGGCTGTCCGATGGGTCTCGCCAGATGAAGAAGGGACACTTCACCAGCATGTCCAGCGCGCGGGTTGCTTACCACCAATTCATCTCCACGCTTCCACACGGCTCGCAGATCATTTCTGTCGTCTTCCGCGATGACGCGGGCAACACCCTCTTCAGCAGCCAAGGCTGATTCAACCCCAATCAACATCACATCACCCCCTCATTCACCCTTCAAAATTCCATTCTCATGAATTACACAGCTTCTTCCCTCCTCGCCGCAGTTTTCGCCTTCGTCACCTTGAACGCTAGCGCGGCCATGTCTCCTGATGTCCAACAAGCCCAGGTCAAGGACAACCTCCAAACCATGACGGACGTGGCAGAAGGCGCCGTCACCATGGAAGCCATGGTGCGCCTGACCGATGGCAGTACCCGCCGCATTTCACGTGACTACCGCACCCTTCAGGCTGCCGTCGAGGGCTACGTGAGGTTCGTGTCCTCATTGCCATACGGCGCTCGCCTCATCCGGGTACAATTCACCAACGCTTCGGGCGAAGTGCTCTTCGCTTCACAAGGCTGAATTGCTGCAGCCTCAATGTTCCTTGGTCTACTTGATGCTCCCTCTGGCAGGGGCGGTACCTCACCAGGTGTCGCCCCTGCTTCTTTTTGTGGTTTCATTGACCAATAGCCTGTCAGATGCGAACTTGCAGGCATGACTGCACAGGATTTCCTCAACGGCAACAAGGACCGTTTTCTCGACGAGCTCTTTGATTTGCTCCGCATTCCCTCCATCAGCGCCGACCCGGCATACAAGGATGACGTGATCCGATGTGCGGAGGCTGTGGCTGACCACCTGCGCAAGGCGGGGGCGGACAACGTGGAGGTGATGACCACACCGGGATACCCCGTGGTGTATGGGGAGCGCATTGTCGATCCTGCCCTCCCTACGGTGTTGGTCTACGGCCACTATGATGTGCAGCCACCAGATCCGCTCGACCTCTGGACTTCGCCGGCTTTCGAGCCGGTCATCCGCAAGACGGAGCTCCATCCCGAAGGGGCCATCTTCGCCCGCGGCGCATGCGACGATAAAGGACAGATGTTCATGCACGTCAAGGCCTTGGAGTCCATGGTGCAGGCGGGCCATCAGCCGGTCAACCTCAAGTTTGTCATCGAGGGTGAAGAAGAAGTGGGCTCTGACCACTTGGACGATTTCCTCGAACAAAACAAGGAGCGCCTCGCTGCCGATGTTGTGCTGGTCAGTGACACCGGTATCATCGCCAACGACATCCCCAGCATCACCACGGGTCTGCGCGGTTTGAGCTACGTGGAGGTCAAGGTCGTCGGACCGAACCGCGATTTGCACAGCGGGCTCTACGGTGGTGCAGCACCAAACCCCATCAACATCCTCTGCGAATTGGTGGCTTCATTGAAGGACGACCAGCAGCGCATCACGGTTCCCGGTTTTTACGACAAGGTCATCGAGCTTTCTGCGGACGAGCGCACAGCCATGGCAGAGGCTCCTTTCTCCGAAGAGGAGTACAAGGCCAGCATCGGCATCGGTGGCACGGAAGGGGAGAAGGACTACAGCGCTCCGGAGCGCATGTCCATCCGCCCGACCCTGGATGTCAATGGCATTTGGGGCGGCTACACGGGCGAAGGCGCCAAAACGGTCATTGCTTCTGAAGCCAAGGCCAAGATCTCCATGCGCCTTGTTCCAGACCAGGATCCCGATGAGATCACGCAGCTGTTCAAGTCCCACTTCGAATCCATCTGCCCTGAGAGTTGCAAGGTGGAAGTGTCCATCATGCACGGTGCACACCCGGCGGTGACGCCCATCGATCACCCTGGATACCGGGCCGCTGCGGCGGCTATGGAGGCTACGTTTGGGCGCAAGCCTGTGCCCTTCCGAGGTGGAGGGAGCATCCCCATTGTGACCAGCTTCGAACGCATCCTTGGCCTCAAGACGGTGTTGATGGGCTTTGGGTTGGACAGCGATGCCATCCACTCTCCTGATGAGCACTATGGGGTGTTCAATTATTTCAAAGGCATCGAGACCATTCCACACTTCCACGCTCGGTTCGCAGAGTTCCATGCTGGTTGACCTGAGGCGTGGCCGGTCATATGCGTCGGTGCTCTGCCTGCTGGCCGTGGTCAACACAGGGTGTTTGCAGCCCGATGATTTCGATGTGCGCAGCGTGGCCATCGCCGACTTCCGAAGCCTGGGAGATGCAGAAACGACAGTAGGCGTCGACATCAGCCTGCACAACCCCAATGGCTACGCTGTGGACATTGTAGACAGCCGGCTCGGTCTGTGGTTGGCGGGTGATTCTGTGGGCGTGTTGCAATTTCAACCCAACGAGCACATCGGGCGGAAGACTTCGGCCGATGTGAGGCTCAACGCCGTGTTGGATTCCCGCGCATTCAGCGATGTCCTCTCCAAAAAGTGGTTTAGCTTCTTGGTGCAAGGAGCGCCGGTGCGTGTGGAGGGGTGGGTCCGTGGTAAAGCTTGGGGTGTGCAGCGCACCCTGCAGATTCGCCATGAGCAAACCATTCAGGTGATGAACTGACGGCGCCTTTGACTGAAGGTGTTTTGTGTTGCAGACGGTTGACAGGGCAAACATGAGCTGGGGGGCAGGGCCTCAAGAGTGACCGAGGCCCAAGCTGCAGATTGACTTTTTTCGTGCCAGGGGCAGTTCCTCTTTGCTGCGCATGGACGTGGGCATTCATAGCCCGGGCCCGTTGGGTATCTTGACCACCATGAACCGAATCACGTGTGTGGTGGCCTTTGTCACCTTCTGTCTTTTGTCTGTCTGTGGCCCGCAGTCTGTGGCCCAGGAAATCTTTGAGGACCACCCTGTCCGCCACATCGGTCCGGGTACGATGAGTGGCCGGGTCACTGCATTGACTGTGGCACCGAATGACCGCGACATCATCTACGCCGGAACGGCCAGCGGGGGATTGTGGCGCAGCACCTCAAGCGGTGTGGACTGGGAGCCCTTGTTTGACGATCAGGACATCTTGAGCATCGGTTCTGTGGCAGTCGCGCCATCCAACCCCGATGTCATTTGGGCGGGCACCGGAGAAGGCAACCCCCGAAACAGCCATACCTCTGGCCGCGGCATTTACCGTTCCATTGACGGCGGCTCCACTTGGTCCATGATGGGCTTGGAGGATACCCGCACCATCCACCGCATCCGCATCCATCCCACAGACCCCAAAACGGTTTTCGTGGCGGCCATGGGGTCGGCTTGGGGATCTAACCCGGAGCGCGGGGTGTTCCGCACCCGCGATGGCGGAGAGACTTGGGACCACGTGCTGTCCATCGACGACACAACAGGTTGTGCCGAAATGATCATGGACCCGTCCAACCCCGACAAGATTTTTGCGGCGATGTGGAGCTTCCACCGTGAGCCATGGTTCTTCACCTCCGGTGGCGAAGGCAGTGGGTTGTACGTCACCCACGATGGCGGAGACAACTGGAAGCGCCTCGGAGAGGATGAGGGCTTGCCCGATGGCACACTGGGCCGCATGGGCTTGACCATGAGCCCTGCTGATCCTGACATCGTTTACGCCTTGGTGGAGTCCAAGAAGACGGGCTTGTACAAGAGCACGGATGGCGGGGAGTATTTCGACCTCGTTTCTACCAAAAACATTGGCAACCGTCCCTTCTACTACGCGGAAATCCACGCGGACCCGCAAGATCCCGACCGGCTGTTCAACCTCTACAGCATGGTGAGCGAAAGCACCGACGGAGGCCGCACATTTGATGTCATTCTGCCCTACAGTGGGGCCCACCCGGACCACCACGCGTGGTACCAAGACCCTGAGGATTCCGATTTCATCCTCAACGGCAATGACGGGGGGATCAACATCAGCCGCGATGGCGGAGAGACCTGGAGCTTTGTGCGCAACCTCCCCGTGGGACAATTCTACCACATCAACGTCGACAATGACATGCCCTATAATGTCTACGGAGGCTTGCAGGACAACGGTTCTTGGAAGGCGCCGGCCTATGTGTGGCACGGCGACGGCATCCGCAATGAGGACTGGCAGGAGATCAGCTTTGGCGACGGATTTGACGTGGTGCCCATGCCGGGTGACCCCGACATGTGCTACGCCATGTCCCAAGGCGGCAACGTGTACCGGATTCACATTCCCACCGGGGCCATGACCTACATCCAGCCGAACCACCCTGACAGCATCGAGCTGCGCTACAATTGGAACGCGGCCATTGCCGCAGATCCATTCAACGCGGAGGGACTGTACTTCGGGAGCCAGTTTGTGCACCACAGCATGGATCGGGGCCAGTCTTGGACCATTCTGTCGCCCGATTTGACGACCAACGACCCCGAAAAGCAAAAGCAGACGGAGAGCGGTGGACTGACCACGGACGCCACCAATGCCGAGAACCATACCACGCTTTTGTGCATCACTCCCCATCCAGAGCGCGCTCAGGAAATCTGGGCATCCTCGGACGACGGCATGCTCCACCGCACAGTCAATGGTGGCGGCGCATGGGAGTCCTTGGGCAACCGCCTGAAGGGCTTGCCGGCGGGCAGCTGGATTCCACAGGTGCGGATTTCGCCGCACAACCCCGATGAGGTATACGTGGTGGCCAACAACTACCGCCGCAACGATTGGGCGCCTTACCTCTACCGCACCCGCGATGGCGGTGCCAAGTGGGAGCGCATCATTGACGAAGACGATGTATTGGGCCACGCCCAGAGTTTCCTTCAAGACCCAGTAGAGCCGAACCTGTTGTGGTGCGGCACTGAGCAGGGATTGTGGTGGAGCTACAATGGCGGAGACAGTTGGCAGCGTTGGACCGATGGTGTTCCTGCGGTTCCGGTCCGCGATATCGTGTTGCAGGAGCGCGAGTCCGACCTCGTGCTCGGCACGTTTGGACGGGGCGTTTATGTGATCGATGGATTGGAGGTGGTCCGCGCCTATGTCGCGGCGGGAGCCGATGAGACTTTTGGCGGTGCGGCCTGCACCTTGTTTCCCCCTGATCCCGGGGTGATGGCGGAGTGGCGACGTCCGGCAGGAGAGCGGTTCCCTGCAGATGGGTATTGGTCTGCAGACAATAAGGGCGGCGGAGTGCGGATGCATTGCCATTTCAATGCCGACAGTCTTGAGGCTGTGGGCAAGGAAGAGACCTTCCTGTTGCATGTGCTCGATGCCGCGGGTGATACCGTGCGCACCATGGAACCCGAGCCTGAAGCGGGCATGGATTGGATGCGCTGGGACATGCGTGGGACGGGTACGTTCTGGCCTTCTCGCCGCAAGCGTGACAAAGACGCCCGCCCAGGTGGTGGTTTCCCTGTTGAGCCGGGCGCCTACCGCATGGTCCTGGAATTGAAAGGCGATTCGACCTCTTCCATTTGGGGAGAGGCCAGTGTGGAGGTCATGGCTGACCCCCGTCGCTCGGCAGCTTCTGACGTGCGGGACGCCCAGCGCGCCCACATGGAAGAAGTCTATGGTGTGGTCAACCGCGCAGATGCGGTGTTCGAGGAACTGAAGCGTATGCGTCGCGCTGGGGATGCTGTTTCAGACCGCATGAGCCATGCCAAGCGGGCGCTGGCCAAGGGAGACACCACGTACCAGCCCATCAAGACACTGGCCGATTCTCTGGATGGAGAGTGGACGGCCTTGGATGAACGATACTTTACACCTGAAGGGTTCAATGGGTACGACGCCGAGGTTCGGATTCAGGACCGCATCTGGCACGCCATGAGCTATGCCGATGGTGGCATGGAAGCGCCCGGAGCCAATGCACAGGACGCACTGAAGGCTTTAGACCGCGCGGTCATTGCTGCAGAGGAGCACCTCGATCGCATCCGCGGTGGGGTATTCGCCGATTGGCGGGCCGCCGTGGAATCCGCCGATTGGCCGGTATTCGGGGAATTCGAAGAATGAGGACGCCGGCCCCCGATGTGATGTCGGGGGCCGGATGTCGCTCAGTCACACTCGTTGGCGAACTCGCCCAGTACGAGCAGCAGGTCGGCTACCGTTGTGCCGCCATCGCCATTGATGTCCGTGGGACAGGTGTTCGGCTCTAAAGGGTCGCCGCTGCTGCCTTCGCAGGCGCCTTGCGTCCAGCTGACCAATCCACCGAAATACATGGCATAGCAGGCATTGGCATAGGTCATGCCATCGCACCCGCACACCGGGTCGTATTCCTCCGTACAGGGGTAGTACGGGTTGATCAAGGAGGGCAAGACGCAGGTGTCCCAAATGCAGGACCCGTCGTCGATGGTGGCGTTCGGGTTGTAATTGATGGCCGTTGGGTCCGTGCAGCCGAACACCTCTCCATCGCAGGGGGGCAGATCGATGCACCATTCTACGTGGCAGCACTCCAGCCATTCACCTGGAGCACCTGCCTCATAGAATACGAGGTCTATGCAGAAGGGACTTTCGCCCAAGGTGTTGGGGTCCAGATCTACATTCAGAACGTCCGATGTCATGGGGAGGATGCTGATGCCCGTGACCCATTGGACGATGGTTCCGGATTGTCCGGGGTAGCTCATTTGCAGCTGACCAAAGGTGTAGCTTGAGTTGTTGGATACGCCGAACTCCAGGTGGTATCCATCGGCATCGCAATTCGAGCTGTCAAACAGGACCATCGTTGCACAATCGGAATCACACGGGGGCAGTTCAACGCAGTGTTCGAGATAGCAGCAGGCCGTATTGGGGTGGATGGCTGGATCGGATTCGTGCGCGGACACCATGAAACAAGCATCTGACACATTGGTGTTGCCGGTCAAGGTCACGGAGAAGTCCATGCAATCGCCAGGGGCAATGCCGGTGCCGAGGTCGAAGACCGTTTGATCGATGCTGAGGCCTGGAGGGAGCAGGGTGGACAGGGTGAAGTAGCCCACATTGTATGGGTTGCTCGATCCGTTGCACAGCGTGAAGTTGTAATCCCACCCGCTGCCATCTTCGAGGCAATCGATGTCGCCGCTGATCATGGTGATGCACGTGCTGTCACTCGGGACGGTATCCCCCGGGCACTCGAATCCGAATTCATCCTCGCAAAACAGGCTGTCGGGCCCAAACCAGGACCACCCGATGACGTGGGTGCCGGGCTGGTCGAAGCAGACCACAACGGCCTCGTTGATGACCCCTTGAGGAAGGGGGCTCGCGGTGTAGCTGAGGTCCACCTCGTCAGGTCCGAGGTTCAAGATGTTGAAGTCCGCCGAAGGAGAGAAAAGGGCAGGCTCGCCGTGGGAGTGGACACTGAGGTGGGTCAGGTCGATGGTGCTTTGGTTGTCAAAGGACAGGGACACGCAGCAGTCATCGGTGATGGTGTACAACGGCTCGATGTTGCAGCTGCAGTCGAGGAGGGTGAACTCGAGGTCCCCCGACATGGCGCTGCACCCATTGGAATTGGTGGCCATCACGTTGTAGATGCCCGAGGCATTGACGACCAGGCAAGGGTCGTTGGCCCCGGCGATGGCGGTTTGGTTGAGGAACCATTGGTATGCCACATAGCCTTCAGGTGCGCAGAGCGTATCGGGGCCGCAGTTTTCGTAGCATCCTGTCGGCACCGCGCAGAGGTCAGGTACCGGGAGCACTTCAAACGAGGCACTGTGGTAGCATCCGTTTGCATTGACTCCGGTGGCGATGTAGACACCCGCATTTTGCACGGTGATGCTCGTGCCGGTGGCACCGATGTTCCATGAGTAGTTCACGCCGGGTTGGACGGGATTGATCTCGATGAGCACATCGTCCCCTGCGCAGGGTGGCACATTGGGCGACGTGAGCGTGAACAGCACATCATCGACCCATTGCACGTTGTGCACGCCGGAAGAATGCGGACAGCCGTTCGCGTCCGTGACCACCAATTCGATGTTGTGCACGGTGCCGGGGGCGCCGGAAAGCGTGAGGGTGGGTGCGGTGGAATACAGGTTGCCATCCACCAGCCACTTGTAGGTAGTGAAACTGCCGGTGGCCTGGAAGAAGGCGTCATCGGTTCCGCACACGACGGAAGGCCCGATGATGGTGGGACTGAGGTCGGGCAATACCTGCACGGAGATGGGGCCGCTGGTTCGGGGGCACCCGTTGGCATCGGTGATGGAGACGTAGTATTCTCCGGGTCCAGCCGTGTAGTTGTCCATGGTGGCACCCGAGATGTCGGTCCCGTTTTCATCCGACCATTGATAGGTGTCAAACCCTGGCATGGCTTGCAAGAGTGCGGTGCCCGGATCGGAGCACACGATTTCATCCAATGTGGCGGCGAACGGGTCGTCGGGTTCGGGATGGACGGTGACGGTCGCTGTGGCCGATTGGGTGCACCCTTGTGCGTCTTCAGCGGTGACTGTGATGACGTTGTTGGCCGGCACAGAAGTGAAGGTGTGTTCGATGATATCGCCTTGGAAGGCCACGCCATCCGGGAACGCCCAGGTGTAGTTGACGGCATTGGTGGCGGATGCCGAGTGGGTGCCGGGTTGCCCCACACACAGAGGTGTCTCAATGGTGATGCTGGGCGCGCCCACCGACCCGATGGTCACCGTTTGCGTGGCAGTGGCGGTGCAGCCGTTGGCGGCCGTGACCGTGAGGGTCACAGTGTATGACCCGCCACCTGAATAGCTGTGGGAAGGATTGATGTTGCCGGGGAAATTGACCAGGTCCCCCGTTACGCCATTGCCGTCACCGAAGTCCCATGCCCAGCTGACGATGTCATTGCCCATGCCGGGCTCGTCGATGTAGGAGGCGAGGTCGGTGAAGTCCACGTCGGTGCATCCGTTAATCTCATAGCTGAAATCGGCCGCCAACGGAATGCAGACCCCCACGTAATCCGTGACGGTACAGAACGACCCGAAGTTGCCCAAATCCGGTACTTGTGCTGTCGCCCAAATGGTGTAGCACTTGGCCTCAGCATAAGTGTGCGTGTTGGATGATGTCGGAGGTGTGCCGTCATCGTAGTCCCAGGTGGTGCCGGTGGCGATGACGGAGCCGTCATCCACGGTAACGGTGTTGCAGTTTACCGTGGCGGTGGGATCCAATTGATCGGCGGGTGTGCAGGGTCCGCTACCCACACAGTTTTCTTCTTGCAGCGTATAGCTGTCCGTGGCTTGACAACCCGTGGCCGCTATGGTGGTGGTGACGTTGTAGGTGTACAAGCCCGGTGAATTCTGCACGGTGTGGGTTTCACTGCTGCCCGTTCCTCCTGTATTCCACAGGTGCGTCCACCCTGCTGCACTCGGTGTGAACATGGAGACGGTATTTGACGAATGGGGCAAGCAAATGGTCTGGGGGTCTGGTGAGGAAATGAGGGCCACTGGAACTGGGGCGGCTTCGACGGTGAAATAAGCGGTGCCTTCACAACCGTTGAAATCCGTGACCAACACGCTGTGTTGTCCGCCGGTGGCAACGGTGAAGGGTGACCCAGGGGTAGTTGGCGGACTGCTGGGCGATGTCCATGCATAAGTGTTGTACGCCGTGGTGGTGGACAAGGTGGCGGGGCTGATGGCGCCAGGGCAGAGGTAGCCGCTTTGTGAAATGACCGGCTCGGGTTGCGGGTTGACGTTTACAGTGAAAGTCCCGACTTCATGGATGCCGCACAAGGAGGAGGTCACTTCGACAGTGGCATTACCCGTGTAGTCGTTCCATTGGATTTCCACTTGGTCTGTACCCTGGCCGTCTACGACACTTCCAGCCGTGGCAGGGACAATGGTCCAGGTGAAGGTCTCACCGTCAGGAGCGCCAGAGGTGCTGAGCGTGTATGCCTCAATTTGGTTGGCACAGGACACGTAATCGTTCAAGCCCGTGGGGGTCACCGGGAATTGTGCCGTGAAAGTCAATGAGGCCGTGGCGTTGCAGACCGGCGCTGAAGAGGAGGAGGCATTGACGGTCAATTGGTGGGTGGCAGAAGTGCTGGACCAGTTGACGGTGGTGTTCGTTCCGAAGAAGCTGGACAGCGTGCCTTGGCCGGCTGGGACGCTCCAGAAGTAGTTGACCCCTGGTTCTGGATTGTCAATGGCATAAAGGAGGTCTTCACCTGTGCACCCTTCGAGCGGCCCGACGATGACGGGGTTGGGCGCGTCTGAAATGAGCACGGTAACGGACACCTCAGGGTTGCAGAACATACCCGGAGTACCGGTCGCGGTGACCGTATAGACGCCCGCGCTGGGGAAGTCCACGGTGAACAGGGCGCCGGAAGAAGTGCCTGTGGCCGGGGCATTGACCGACCAGGTAACGGCGGGGTCGTTTACCTGGAAAGTGAGGGATTGGTCCACGCAGGCCTGGTTGGGGGCGGAGAGAAACTCCAATTCGGGCAGGATTTCTACGGTGAGGTCCCCTGCTCCGGCGCAATCGGGGTATGCATGACCTTGGAGGCCGCCGAGGAAGGGGCTCTCATATTCGACGTGTATGGTGCCCACTCCAGCAGGGCCCCAAATGATGCTGATCTGGTTGCCGTCTTCGTTGGCCACGGTACCGCCGGTTACGGCCCAATCGTACACCACATCCATCCACTTTGGGACGGAATAGATGGCGGCTTCACCAGGGCAGACAATCTCCGGTCCGGAGATGAGGGCGGTGGACGAAATGATGGGGACCTGGACTGTGGTAGGTTGGTCGCAGATGCCGCCGCAGCCTTGGATTTGCAGGCTGACTTGACCAAACGGCCCCTGGTCCCATTGAAGACAGATTTCGGGTGAGTTCTGGCCGTCGATGGTGACGTTGTCGCCATTGGCATCGGTAACCGTCCAGATGTA
>JADHLY010000032.1 GCA_016780385.1 Flavobacteriales bacterium | reverse complement strand
GACGACGACAGCTCTTGTACCTATGCCGACCCCGGCCTCAACTGCGACGGCTCTTGCATCGAGGACACCGACGGTGACGGCATCTGCGACGGCGATGAAGTCCCCGGCTGCACCGATGAAACGGCCTGCAACTATGACGATGCTGCTACTGACGACGACAGCTCTTGTACCTATGCCGACCCCGGCCTCAACTGCGACGGCTCTTGCATCGAGGACACCGACGGTGACGGCATCTGCGACGGCGATGAAGTCCCCGGCTGCACCGATGACACAGCACTGAATTATGACGAAAGTGCGACGGACGACGATGGCTCCTGTGAATATGGATGTGCACCAGAATGGGGTGCCCCCGTGACCTTGCCTTCCATCGCAACGGTGTTGGCGCAAGTCACCATAGGTGGAGAAAATGCGGCGTCAAATGACATCGTGGGCGCGTTCATCAACGGCGAACTCAGAGGAGAGGGCAACATCATCGATTACGAAGGCGGCACCTACATCAACATGACCGTCTATCTGGCTGGAGGGGAAGAGACCATCACATTTGCCCTATTCAATGCTGAGGAATGCAGCGTCTGCAACATTGACGGGGAGCTGACCTCCATGGGCTTCGGAGAATACGGCAGCTTTGATGACCCCCTCATGCTGGACGCCAACTGCACGGCCAGCACATTGGAGGTGGAACTCTTGGCGGGTTGGAATTATGTATCCACCAACGTTACCCCCGACAACTACGCCATCTCCGCGCTCTTTGAAGACAACCTGGGAGACAACCTACTCAAGGTTTTGGGTGATGATGTCTTTGCACTTGGCCAGAGCTACACACCTGGCATTCCGAGTGTCTTCAACTCGCTGCAAATGCACACGGATGCTGCAGGGTATGTGATCAAGGTTGAAGGGGATGGCACCTGGTCATCAACGGGCGAACCCGTCGATGTCGCGACAACGCCCCTTGATTTGAACGAGGGC
Organism: Flavobacteriales bacterium; assembly: GCA_016780385.1. Lineage (GTDB taxonomy): Bacteria > Bacteroidota > Bacteroidia > Flavobacteriales_D > Sanyastnellaceae > UBA8752. Next base: position 21,006 of record JADHLY010000032.1, on the reverse strand, counting down.
TGGAATATCATTGGTTACTTGCCTCAGGCGGCAATGAGCGTAGACATGGCCCTTTCTTCCATCGAAGGAACCGTCGGAACGGTCATTGATGGACAGAGCGGTACGGTGTGGAATCCCGCCAACCCCAATGAATTTAATAGCCTGACCGAGTTGGAACCTGGTCGCTCCTATTGGGTGCGCATGTTGGACGAAAGCACCTTGGTGTACCCCGCAAGTGATGCACCCGAAGACGGCAGCGGCATGACCCTCGCACACACCCGTACCGGCGACAATGCAGCAGAAATGGCGACCGGCTGGGATGTCGTGCGGTTCCCCGGCGCAGCTGCCCTTGCGGCAGAAGTGCGCTTAGATGAATTGCCCGTCCAAGGCGAAGCCTATATCGGTGCCTTCGTGGGAGAAACCTGTATTGCCGCTCGTCCAGTTTTGACGCTCAGCACCAACACGGCTGCTCAAATGGCGATCATGCTTGAAGGACCCAGTGAGGTCGCCTTTAAGTTGTGGGTCGATGGCATCGTTTACCAAGCCCAAGAAACCATGCTGTTGGAAGCGGGTGACGAGGGCGGCCAAGGTGGTGACATCCTCCCCATCATTCGTTTCGGATCTGAAGCCAATGGCGTGGCCATGCAAGAATGGGTGCAGTCATTCTCCATCGCGCCCGTTCCTGCCAACGGAGAAGCTTGGGTCAACCTCGAGCTCATGCAGGGAAGCCAAGTCAACATCAGCATCCTCGATGCGCGTGGCGCCATCGTCGATGTACTCCATGATGGATATCTGAGCGCGGGTGAACGCCGCATCGGACTGAATGTGGAACAGTGGGCCGCAGGCACCTACTTCGTGAAAGGCGTGAGTGCAAAGGGCACATTTAGCGCGCCATTTATGGTGCGTTAAGGCACGCGCATACCCTCAAAAAAGGCCCGCCAATGGCGGGCCTTTTTCGTGGAATTGGGTACTAAAATGGCTTAAGGACACAGGCCGCCAAAAGCGGAGAGCATGGCCAAGACGTCCGACGCCCCCACGAGCCCATCGCCATCGACATCTTCCGGGCAAGCCGAATCGCCAATGCAGAGCTCAAGGACAGCATCCCAAACCGTGCCCGGGCCACAGAATTGAGCGCCATCTATTGCTGGCCCACCATCGTCATTGGTGCAAACATCGCAATCACCAAAGCACACCACCGGTGGGGCATTCAATCCCGCCAATGTGGTAAGTGCACGGTTGTAGCCTCCAAAACCATCGTCCGTTCCACACGCAGCGGGCACGTTTTCCGCCAAGTCCCATTCCGGCCCCACCAAATACTTGTACTCCAAGGTGTCATCGGCCGGCACATTGACCTGCAACGTCCACAGCCCATCACCAGCATCGGACATCGGAGTGGCCGCCACATCCCACCCTTGGAAGCTCCCTGCCACAAGTACTGAGGTTGGAGCGGGATCCACATTGGAAACGTCCACTTGAAACACCAATGGATACACACAGCTGCCGTCGTCCACATTGGCTACGTCATCAAAATTCACCGCTACTGCATCCATACAGCCCGGGTAATCCAGATTCGAAACACATGCAGCACAAGCGCCAAAACACACAAAAGTGTCTCCTGAACCTTCGCCTGTGACCAGCACCTCTCGGTTGTAGCCTCCAAAACCATCATCAGCACCGCATCCGGCAGGGACCGTTTCTGACCCATCCCAGGTGTTCCCATTGATGAACTTGAATTGCAGCAAACTGCCCACTGTCGCCAAAACCGTGACTTCCCAGCGGTCATCCCCCATATCCACCAATGGGGTCCCACTCGGGTCCCACCCCTGGAAGGAGCCTGCCACATGATAGCCGGACGCAGAACCAAGACCCGCAGCCTCTATATCTGTGGCATCCAAAGCCAAGGTGACCTCGAAAACACAATCCGCCTCCTCACCAAAGTTGACCGCGGCGGCGTCATTGCACACGACTTCCAGCGGCAATGGTGCGGTTGGCGATACTGGGACTACAGGTGTGTCCATCCACAAATGGTACTGCCCTGGCGCGAAATAAAAAGTAGCCCCCAAATCCGTCACCTCATGGGTGTCACCGGTCAAGGCGTCTGTCCATGTTCCCAAGTGAGGGAATCCGGGCACCATGTCTAACCCTACCACATCGAAATTGCCGCACAATACCACATTCTGGCCGGGCGAATACAGGTGCAATCGCTTGCCCATCCCGCCGAAGTCGATGTTGTAATCGTACGTGCCAAATACAGGCTCCTCACGCTTGAGGTCACAGACGTTTTTGATTTTGCGGGCCAGGCCCTGCCGCTCAGCCACAAGGGCGCGATCTTGCCAAGGCTCAGGTTTCTCGTCAAGTTTGCACGACTCTGTATACGTGCCATTTCCGCAATCGAATATGGAAACATCGTATCCAAATTCGCCCCACTGGTACATCATTTTCGGACCGGGCATCGCCATCAAAAAGGCGTGACCCATGGCCAAACGGTCCATAGCGGTGCCCAGCAATTTGGCATCGTAGCCGCCGAATGCATTGCCATACAGCAAGAGGTCATGGGCGATCCGCTGCTCATCATGGCTCTCCATATAAGCGACCAAGTTGGGCCAGCTCCATCCTCTGGCCTGCCAAGAAGCCCACGAGAAATCCCCGCCATATCCAAGGATGGCTTCGGCAAATGCAGAAGTCGATTTACCCCACAGCATAAACCCGCCGTTGGCCAACGCCGTCTCTTCGGCATTGTCGCCAAGGTGCTCCAGAATGAGGTATGCACCCGGATGCTGCGCCCAAATGTGTTGGGCATAATCAAACAGGATGTCCACCCTGCCTTGATCGTAAGCATTCCAAGCCCCCACGTTGCCGAGCGTATTGCTTTGGGTCAGTCCCTTCGAAAGGTCAAAACGGTACCCATCGATGTGAAACTCATCCATCCAATGATCCATCACACGCTTCCAAAATTCGCGGGTCCAAGGGTCACCGTGATCGAAATCAAATCCAAGGCCATACGGGTGAATCTGGTCTTCGTTAAACCAAGGGTTACCCGAGGCCACGCCACCATCGCTGTCCTGATACATCCGCACCATGGGGTCCAGGCCAAAGCTGTGGTTGGGTACAATATCAAGGATGACTGCAATGCCCCTGTCATGAGCTGCATCCACCAATTGTTTGAGCGCCGTCGCGGTACCATAGGCTTTGTCCACTGCAAAACGCGGCCCCGGATTGTAGCCCCAACTGGTATTGCCATCAAACTCACTGACTGGCATCAATTCAATGGCGTTGATGCCCAACCATTCCAAATAATCCAGGCGTGCCAAGACATTGCCGAAATCGCGCTCAGCATCCCAGTCTCTCACCAAAAGTTCATAGATGACCAACCTGTCTTGAGAGGGCCGCTGGAAGTCCGCATCCGTCCAAACGAAATCAGGCTCCACTGTGCGGAAAGCGGCCACGGGCCATGAAGCATGCTCCCATGGAAAAACGGGACGCGCCGGAAAGGTCTCAGCCGGGACGTAGCCATCGTTCCAAGGGTCCAAAATGACCGGCGCATAGGGGTCAGCTACCTCAACGGTGTCGTCGATCAAATAGTGAAACCGCGTCCAAGCGCCCGGCGCCAAGCCTTCCAATTCCAGCCACCAGGTATTTCCGTCAACCGACCGGTTCATCAGAAAATCTGAAGAAACCGCCCACCCGTTAAAATCCCCGCGCAAATGGACGTGGTCCTTTGCTGGCGCCCGCAACTGAAGGTGCGCGCGGTCAGGTGACAACACCGTAATTCCGTCTTTTAAACCGGCTGGCGGGTCCTGAATCAGCCCCTGGGCCACAGCCTGCCAACCCGTGGTCAAAAAGACCACCATCAGCACGACAAAAGCGTGAATTCGCGGGTGAAGGGGCCGTTGGGGCACAGCAATTTGAGAATAAGGGGTCCGAAGCCTCATAATCCGTAAGATACGACCCCTATTTTCGCATTTGAAACGAATGGATATGAAGTACGACATCGTAGTACTCGGCAGCGGCCCCGGCGGATATGTCACCGCCATCCGCGCCTCCCAACTTGGCCTGAAAACAGCCGTGATTGAAAGGGAAGCCCTCGGTGGCATCTGCCTGAACTGGGGATGCATTCCCACAAAGGCCTTGCTCAAAAGCGCCAACGTCTTTGAATACATAGAACACGCGGAAGATTACGGCATCAAAGTCGGCAAGCCCAAGGTCGACTTCGACGGCATGGTCAACCGTTCCAGGGGCGTAGCAGACGGCATGTCTAAAGGCGTTCAGTTCCTCATGAAGAAGAACAAGATTGACGTCATCATGGGCAACGGCAAACTGATGCCCGGCCGCAAAGTGGAAGTCACCGCAGAAGACGGAAGCCAACAAGTGGTCGAGGCCAACCACATCATCATCGCCACTGGAGCGCGGAGCCGCGTATTGCCTAACCTCCCACAAGACGGCAATAAGATCATTGGTTACCGGGAGGCCATGACCCTGAAAAAGCAACCCAAGAAGCTCGTTGTAGTCGGCTCAGGCGCCATCGGCGTGGAGTTTGCCTACTTCTACAACGCCATTGGCACGGAAGTGACCGTGGTAGAGTATTTGCCCAACATCGTCCCTGTTGAAGACGAGGAGGTCTCCAAGCAATTGGCGCGCAGCTTCAAAAAGGCAGGAATCAACATCATGACCTCCAGCGAGGTCACCAGCGTGGACACTTCTGGTTCCGGCGCCAAAGTCACGGTCAAGACCGCAAAAGGAGAAGAGGTGATCGATGCCGATGTGGTCCTCAGCGCGGTCGGCGTGGTATCCAACATCGAAGGCATAGGCCTTGAAGAAGTCGGAATCGCTACTGACCGAGGCAAAGTCATCGTCGACGATTTCTACAACACCAATATTCCCGGTTACTGTGCCATTGGTGATTGCGTACCAGGACCTGCCTTGGCCCACGTCGCCAGTGCTGAAGGCATCCTTTGCGTAGAAAAGATTGCCGGACACAATGTAGAAGCCATCGATTACGGCAACATCCCAGGTTGCACCTATTGTTTCCCAGAAGTGGCCAGCGTCGGCAAGACCGAAAAAGCCTGCAAGGAGGAGGGCATCGACATCAAAGTCGGCAAATTCCCCTTCAGTGCCAGCGGCAAGGCCAGCGCAGCAGGTCACAAAGACGGATTCGTCAAGTTGATCTTTGATGCCAAGTACGGTGAACTTCTGGGTGCACACATGATTGGTGCCAATGTCACCGAAATGATTGCTGAGATTGTCGCCATCCGGAAACTGGAGACTACGGGGCACGAAATCATCAAGACGATCCACCCTCATCCCACACTCAGTGAAGCGGTGATGGAGGCGGCCGCAGCGGCCTATGACGAGGTCATCCACCTGTGAGCCAACCCCGCAAACAGGACAACATGAAAAAGGCGCCGCTGGCGCCTTTTTCATTGGTTTGGTTCAGAGGGACATCAAATCCCCTCGACATTCAGAGGTTGTAACCGTGGCTCATTCCGGTGCAACGGACGAATCTCTGCTTCCTTCTGTGGCAAGACCGGCTTACGGCTCGATTTCCTGTGCTTGCGTTGGCGGCGCTCAGCATATTCAGCAATGCGGTCCATATGGACCAAAAAGCGCACTGCACTTCCAAAAAACAGCAATCCAATGAGGCCCGCCACAAAACCAAGTCCGATTTCGGCCATCCACAATTCAACGACAGACTCAGAAATCCTCCGGTAAGTCCCGTCTGCAATCAAGGCCACCCCCAACGAAAGGAAGAGGAGCCCCACAAACCCATGAAGGGTGCACTGTTTCCTTGTTTTCTGTATATCCATCTGGTTGAAACGCTCGTGTCAGGCAATCTTGGACAAGCCTAAGCTACCTCGATGCGCTAGCAAAAAGGGGTCAGAAAAATCTGCGATTCTGTGGGTTATGAACTACAATTTCAAGAATCGTGAAGCCATCGAAGCGCCATTCTCCCCAAAAAGCACGATGAGGCCTGGCCCTTGGCTCACAAATTGGCCATTGTACACCCGACCTGATTCCATCGTCCGGCCAGCGACATCATAGCGCATCCAGGAATGGACATCAGCGTCCACCAAATGGGCGTGCCGCCCCTCCTCCAGAGGAATCACCCCCCAATTCAACTTCAGCTGCGTGACGGCAGGAGCGATCGAAGACAATCCCCCCGCATCGAACTCAGGGACCACAATGCTGTAGACATCATCCATGAAGTCATCCGAAGAAACCCCGTCCGAAAACACTTGCAAATTCAGGTATCCCGAGATCACACCGTCCGTCGTGAACTGACCAACCAGCACTTTTAAATCTTCACCGGCCGTTCCGTTTGAACTGCCCAGCGTCACGAACCAGGCACCATCCACATCCATCACAAGGTCTTCACCGGCCTCAAATTCATTGACCCAAAAGTCGGTTTGTGGCGGGAACAACCCCACCGGGATTTCGCCAGCTGCACCATTTGGTGCCGACTCAATGCCTATGGTCACCCAAGAATCCCAACGCAAGCCAGGTAGCAGGTCAAACAACAGGGGATTGTTGTTGTTGGGCGTCGCCCAGCCGTCAGGGTGCTGATAAAAAGAAGTCGTCGTAAAGACGGCGCCCTCCATGTCGTCCCAACCCGAAATGGAAGTCAGGTAATCCGTGGGGTTGACCAGTTTGGCATACAACCTCGCCGTGGTCATGCCCGGGATGCTGTCTACGGCCACCACTTCCCATTCCAAAGAATAAGGAGCGGAAGAAGACTGAGCATGGGCCTCAGTCAGGGCCATCATGGCGCACAACAGGGGCAGAATGGAGAACAGCGTTTTCATGGAAGGGTAAACCAAAGGCACAGCGTCACAGCACAGGGAGAAATTCGCTTAAACTTCAACGGTCAGGGGTTTCAACCACAACAAGCCCATCCATTCTTACCTCCTCAAACAAATCGTCATATCCAGTCACCCGCCCTTTGACGCGCAACAAAGTACCCGCCTCGAGCAGAGGATGAGGCCGGATCGTGTCCCAAGAAGCCACCACACCGCCTTCAAACGTCGCCCTTTTCCCATCGTCAGCGTCCACCACAGCATTGAGTTCCACGACACTGTTCAGGTAGGGCGCGGCCACAGAATCACCCTGTGACAACAGGCCGACCAATTCACCTGGCACCATTTGGAAAGCCGGAGCCTCGCCGCCGACATCGCGGTGTGGCTGTTCCATCATCAGCCAACCGACACCGGCCAGCAAGCCCCCGACCACGGGAAGGACCACCCGCCATAATTTCCTGTTCTGCATGCTTCGAATCTATTCCAAAAAAAGACGGCCCGGTACGCGTTCGTACCGGGCCGCCAAACCAAAACCTGTCTTGTAATGCGCTGAGCGCACTGCCAATGTTCAAGAGTGAATGTGGGCAGGCCTGAGTCCCTTTAGACTGACCACCGTCAGTCCGCACGATGACTTTTGTCACCTACAAGACGGAGTTCCGTGGAGATCAAAGGCCTAAGCCCACGGTCAGGCCAAACCTCCAACCTGGACCGCTATCACTGTTGAGGTATGCGGACCATCGAGAAGGATTGAAGAGCCGATCCTCGAGGCTGTCATCAACCAACTCTCTTTCGTCCCCCGACAATTCACCGTCATGGGTCCAACTCCTGGAGTAGCTGCGAAACATTGGGCCTGTATACATCTCGATGCTGATGCCATTGTCAGAATACCATTGGTATCCAACCATCACGCCTCCTCCCCAATGGAATTGACTGAAAGTGCCGTCGAGTTCTCCCTGGTATTGGGATTGAGAAATACCGCTCAGGTCATCGACATCTTCATCGAACTCCAAGTTCCATTGCTCCAACCGTCCCGTGATGCTCACGAAGACCCCTTCAGGCATGCCACCATACACCCATGCGTAACGGCGCAACTCAGGGGTGATCCGCCACCCCGTATGGTTGACCTCCACGTCCGTCCACGAGTCCATGCCCGCGAAATTGTTGTAGTTGTAACGGCCATAGTCCTCTGAGGCTCCGATCCCCGCTAAGGCAAACTGCACCGAAGTCGATTCATTCAAGACGTACTCATATCCCAATTCGTAACGCGCGAAATACCAATCGCTCAGGTTCAACTTCACCAGGTTGCGGGTTTCGATGTCCTCGCTGACCTGCGCTTTTACAGAGGTCAGCATCATCAAGCCGACCATGACCAACAGAACGGACCTCATTGACAATCCTGCATTGTGTATGTAACACCTGAAATGAGCCAACGGCCTTGTTCGCTCTTGACCAACTGAAAAGCGTCGTGACCGCAATGGCTCAACTCCTCACCTATTCTGAATTCGTATGCCGTCCATACGCTGGCCATGGCATCTGAATACTGTACAATGGGGTTCTCAATGCTCTCAATAAGTGGTGGCCCCTTGTAAGCCAATTCATCCAACCATTCGGCAGAAGGTGTCAACTTCATTGTCATTGAGTCCCCCCTCAAATCGATGCTCGTCAACATGGCATCCGGGTGCAAAACACGCTGCAGCCGAAACTTCTCACGGGCTTGGAGCGCCTGCAAGAAATCCTGCACCGAAGTCAGGACAAGCTGGGTTTCCTCATTTTGGGCAGCATCTTGGTGTCCACCACAACCGGCAAATGTCAGGGCCGACAAGGCCAGACAAGCGATGAAAATCTTTCGCAACATCATTGCATCCATGTTTTGCGTGAAAATACAACCCCTGATTCGGTCACAGTATGGGCGATAACCAGCCCTTTGTGCGCACAGTGCACACGGTGTTGACCCGCACCAAGGCTTCCTTCATACAGCAACCGCCCATCCATACTGAGGAGGGTGGTCGCGTGGGACTCAAAACAATCCATGGTCAATTGACCTGTGGCCGATTGGAAGAGACTGAATCGGTCATCGGCCAAGACTTCCACTCCCGTCGTGCCTTCCGTGAAAACAAACTGCGCGGCCTCAGGACTGTCACCGGAAGACACGCCATTTCCATTGGCTGTCACTGAGGCAACGTACACACTGACAGGACCACTGCCCGCCTCAGGCGCCACCCATTCTACCTCGAAAGTCCCAGAAGAACACAGGTCGTTTTGCTCGAAAATGTGGCGCCCTTCCACCTCATCCAACCAGATACAATCATTGGGGTCCTGGTCATTGAAACTGCCCGCATTGGACCCATCTGCCAGTACGGCCGTTCCATGGACGCCATACCCCATTGGAGCACCCGTTGATGTCACATTGATCACGAGCATATGGGTTCCCCCAGGGATGTATTCACCTGGCAATTCAACATCGCCGTCCACCACCAAAAAGGCATTCAATTGGGGCGCAAAACTTCCACCTGCATGACATTGCTCACAAGTATTGTCGCTACCAGGAGCACCAGTACGGTCCTTGTTTTGCTGGTGTGCCACACCGTTAGAATTGGAGAGGAAGGTGATGGCTAACACCCCCAGCATCAAGGCAGAAAGAAGACGGAATTTGTATTGCATGTTATTGGAGTCGTATTGCAAACTAAACCATCCATTTTGGACCACAGTTGCAGGAAAGTGACACACATCATAAAAGTCATTGACAAACGTCATTGGCATGGTTGAAGGCTTCCCTCACTTTCATGGGGCTTCTCCGATTCACTCAACCACTTTCACTCCGAACTGCTATCACCATGACCAGCGCCCCTACCACCCTGCCCAATCAAATCGATCAGATGTGGGCCGATCGCCTGACCCCAGCCCTCAATGCCCTGTTGGCAGATTTTGAAGTGTTCAGGTTCAACCTGCGCGGGGCACTTTGGAATGGTTGGGGCGAGCAATTCACTGTCATGGTCGATGTATTGCCCAAATACATTGGACATGCCGAGAACGCCGTCAGTGCGCTGGGCCGCAGGGTGCGCTGTCTCGAAGGCCACCCGCCCAGCACCATGGAGGCCATGATGGAACTGGCACAACTCCGGGCGCATGATGGCACCTTCCACCACAGGGCCTGCATGCGCATGATCAGGGAGTCCTTGTCTCACTTGCTGCGTGCAGAACGGGAGGTACTCACATCGGCACAACACGCGGGTGATGAAGTCACCGCGCAGTGCATCTCACAAATGATGGAGTTCCAAGAAGAGGCCCTGTGGCATTTGCGGTCCTCCTTGCGCCGAAGCGCATTTGAGTCCAATTACCTCCCGGGCGACCCTGCCTGATGGGTTAGCGCAGGATCATCAGCTGGCCCGCGTGCTCTTCGCCTTCCGGCAATTGCAGCACAAAGTAGTGGGTGCCATCGGCAGCCCCTTCTCCTGACCAATCGTTGTCGTAGCCCGCAGCTTCGTACACCACCGCACCGTTGCGGTTATACACCGTTAAGAGGTTCTCCGGATACAGCTCGATGTACTTGAAGACCAAGCGGTCGTTCTTTCCGTCGCCATTGGGGGTGAAGATGTTGACCAGTTCAACCGCACAGGAAAGGATCTCAAGCACATGAGAGTCCGTATCACCACAGAGTCCTTCAAGGACATGATTGACCGTCACCGTGCCGACACCAGCGGCTTCCAAATCCAACAGTCCGGTCACGGGGTCTATGCACTCATTGCTCGAGGCACTGCTTGCGCTCCACACACCACCGGCCCAAATCGAACCCAGCTGCCATTCTTCCACGCCGATGCACAACTCATCGTTGGGCACATCGACCAAAATCGCCGCATCCCGCTGAGGCACGACGGTGACCTGCACAGCATCGATATCGGAACAGACATCCGTGATGGTGTAAGTAACCGTGTAGTTTCCTGCACCAATTCCGGGGTCAAAGCTGCCCGCAGGGGTGATGCAATTGCCACATGACGCCGTCCAAGTGCCACCACCATCGGCAGCACCAAAGACCTCAGTGCCAGATGACTCACAGAGGTCTGGAATGGCATCAATGGAGGCATTGACAGCGGGAGCCACCAGGATCTCAATGGAGGCCCCTGTGCTGCAACCCACAGGGTCATTGTAGGCGATGGAGACCGTATGCGTGCCTTCACCAGCGTCTCCTGGATCAAATACACCATTGCTGTTGAGACATCCACCACAGTCACTCGTCCACACCAGGTTGGGCACATCCGACCAGATGGCCTCAGCGCTCAAGTCCACATCTGAGTTCAATGCGCCACCAGAGTTGTTGACGCAAAATGGATCTTCCTCTTGCAGTGTGACGCTCAAAATGGGCAGCACCTCCAAGGCGAAGGACGCCGAATTCGTACAAGCCCCATTCTCAACGGCGTAATTCAAAACATTCACACCGAGCGGTGCCGCTCCCGGATCGAAACTCGTTCCAGTCAATCCTGTACCGGATGCTGTCCAAGTCCCGCCGGGGACATCTGCCTCAAGACTGAGTGCCGCAGCATCCGCACATACAACGTCGGGGACGTTTGATGAACCAATGGGCAAGCTTTCATCCACTGTGACCGTCGCCTCACTCTCCACTCCACAACCTGCACCGGGCAAGAAAGTGACTTCGTACGAACCAGGCCCTGGGGGCGTAAAGGCTCCAGAATTCTGAATGCAACCACCACAATCGGCCGTCCAAGTGCCCGCTAATCCGTCTCCATCCAACTGAATACTGCCAATCGACTCGCAGTAATTGACATCCTCCAATGTGGCCGAAACCGCCTCTCCCACATTGACCTCTACCGTTCCCGTGGAGGTACATAACGTGCCAAAGGTGTAAGAGGCTGTGTAAGCACCTGAGCCCGTGGATGGATCAAACAGACCATCCGGGGACACGCATCCACCACAGTCTGCTTCCCAATTGCCTCCTGCAGGGGTTCCCACCAACTGCACAGGGTCCGCAAAAGGACAAAGCCCACCCACACTGCCTGTGTTGATGTTGGGCGTCAGACCGACCTGAATTTCCTCGACCTCGGTGATTTCACCGCAATCGCCAAGCAGCGTGTAGCTGACCTCCAAAATTCCAGGTGGCGTCTGGCTCGGATCGATGGTCCCTCCCTGATCAAGACAACCGATACAGTCTGCCGCCCAAGTGCCACCGGGCGCATCTGGGGCAAGGGTTACGGGCTCATCTCCGCTGCACAATACATCAAGCGGATTGCCCTCCATATCGAGAATGGCAAATTGCGCATTTTGGGATTCAAAAGTGAATTCCACCATAATCGTGTCAGCCGCCATGAACTGAGACGTATCCGGCTCCTCGGGCTCGAGGTTGCACAGGTAGAAAAGGGTAACAGACCCTTCGAAATTGACGTTGGCGCCTGAACCACCCCAGGCGTTTTGCACTGTCAATGTCCAGTCACCATCGCCCTCCAAGAGGTTGCCAGGCACAGCAAAACAAGCCTCGAAAAATCCACCAAAAGTGGTGTTCCAGTTAAAGGGCCAGTCTCCAATCAAAACTCCCGGCAGGTCGTAACTGAATCCCTCAATCACGCCGCATGACCCCGAAGGATCACAGATCGACATGGACATGTCACCAGGCCAACTTCCACCGGCTGGTGTCCAGTTGTTGGTCACCGCAAAGCCCAGCAGTTCACCATCAAAAGGAAAATCAAACGACCCCGTCTGGTTGGCGCTGAGGTTGAAATCATACCCCATCACCGTATCACAGGCCTCTTCCGGAATGGCATCACAGCTGCCTGCAACAGGAGGAGGAGGCAGAATCTCCGGGAAATTTGCGCCAATCACAAGCTCGGTCGTCCCTTCGATGCACAGTGAGATGCTGTCTCCTTGGCCCACGATCTCATCCCCAACGAGGTATACCAACTGGGTTTGGGTTGCACCATTGGGTGAGTACTCAAAAGCCACATCGGAAATCGTGAACTCGCCGGTGTCATACTCCGCAGGTCCAAATGCGCCTTCACCAGAGCCTCCCTGGATGCCCACACAGGCAGTAATCCCCAAGCAAGACTCAAATTGACCAATGTGCATCTCCACCTTATTGGAAGTCTCGTGAAGCACCACTTGCGCCAGCAGTTCATTGGAACCACATCCCGTTTGCGGCAAATTCTCCCAACTGATGACAAACTGCCGGCAAGGGAATTCCCCGATTGTAGCCGTACGAATCTCCCCCCCACTGTTGCTGATGTAGGCATACGGGGCCATGATGGAATTCGGAGGCAGCGAACCCGAGCCAAGGCTCTGGTTGGGGTAATTGTACGTCCCTGTCAAGCCTGTGTTGAAGGTCAAGAACCCCTTGCGGCTCACCTTGATCTCAAAGAAGTCTGTATCAAAAAAGCTGAATCCAAAAGGCAGGGAAATATCACCTGTAAAACCGTTGGTCGCAGAAGACTGAACCTCTCCACTGCCCAACGCCAAAGGTGGGGCATAGGCTATGGAGTCCACGTCATAACCCGTGGTCTCGGCGGCACGTTCGAAGTCAGGAGCTACCCAAACACAAGAATCAAGACACCCGGCGGTCAGTCCCTCCGGTCCGTTGAGGAACCCACAATCCGTCTGGGCTGTAGTGACAAGAGAGCCCAGGACAAGGACGGCCAATAGGCTGAAGCCGCGGCTTCGAGACACCAAGGACAAGAAATTGCGCATGCCGAAAATTAGGGCAAAGACAGCTTTAATCTACTGACCTTCACTCACACGAATCCCCGTAGGATGCCAACAGCTCAAGAATATCCCCCACCCCTACAATACCGCTGCCGTCCACGTCACCTGCAAGGTTGGCCCCCATTTCCCCGAAATCGGACAAGGTCTCCAACAAATCAGTCGCCCCCACCACGCCATCACCATCGATGTCAAGCGGACAAGGAACAGGCCCTCCAAAGTAACTGGACACCTTGTTCAAGGTCATCTCAGCCACCTCCAACCCCAACTGTCGTCCGGGAAAATCATCTGCTGGAGGATGAATCCCTCCCCATATACGGGACAAACTGCACTGATCAGAAGCATCGCGGTAAGTGGCCCATTGCAGACTGAGGGTTTGGCTCGGCCCATCCTCAAACACCAAAAACTGGTTCTGAAGCACTTCAAACTCCCCCATTCCTCCTGGAAAGTATGCGCTGCCTGTTACCGCTGTCAAAATCTCTGCCGCAGCACGTGAAAATGTGCTGTGACCACTGACATATCCAGCAAAGGGCGGCGTCACGAAGCTCGGCCTCTGGTAAGGCCACCATTGCTCTGCCAAAATCCAGCCGACCTCGGCTTCGTCCCAAGTGGGTGAAATAATGGCATCAGGCCCCTGCCAAGCCCACACTTTAATCTTGCCCTCATTCCCTCCTGCAGCCAAGGGGTCTCCGGCTTCCACCAGTTCGATCCGACCCTCCACCAGCGGAAGTCCTCCTGGATTATATGAAGGCAGGGAAGCATCACTGCGTTGTCCCAATTCCGCCATGTATCGGATCGCCGACACTGGACGGATATAGTCATACAAACCTTTGTGCGACCAAGCCGAGATGGCCGCATCATGCATGGCCCCACCCAGCGTGAGGTAGGCACGTACGGTATACTTCAGGGGGTCCAAGTCTTCCCCTTCTCCCATCCATTTCGTGGTAGAAGCCGGGTGGTCCATGACACCATTCAACAGAACGAACCAGTGACCTGGAGGCGTTTCACTCTCTGGACCATCGGCCCAGAACTCCGCCAACACGCGCGCATAATCTCCACGTGGCACGATGTTGTCCTCATAGGGAGCGCCAGTGGCTGGGTTCTCAGTGTGGCCTTCACTAAAGTCACCCCCTTCCAACCAATTGTAGAAGGTGTCCATTTCTTCAAAACTGTCGGGTCCGGTCGAAGCCAGATTGCCAAGGTTGCCGGGACCGATGTCCATCATCACACCATCCGAAGGGTGCAAATGCGCACTCCACAAGGCCACCAATGAAAAACCCCATGCGTAAGCGTCTGCCAGACCTCCTATCTCTTCCCCTTCTCCAAAATATGGCGGCGCACCACAGTCCATGTAAAGCGGCCATGTGACTCCGTTTCGTTCAACTTCAGTCAACACGGTATCAGAAAGCGCAAAAGGCAGAACACTGCCCCATTCTGCACCTTGAAAGTCCGGGGTCTCACTGAGCACATTGCCCGACTGATCGACAAAAACCGGAATCGCCAGAGGTTGCCATGCATTCGGGTCCACCAAACCAGGGTTACCAGATCCTGCCAACTCCAAATCGGGGTTGACCGCGGCGTAATACTGATTGGCATAGTCGTTCGCTTCATTTGAGCCATCCTGAAGACCAAACGCAATCAGCTGCTCTCCAAGATAATTGCCGATGGCGGCAGGGCCCTCCGCGATATTAACGGAGGAGTAGCCTGGACTGTATCCCAAATTCGCCATGAAATTGGTGAATGAGAACAATACCTCAATGCCTCCGGGGCTGTCCGCGAACCGGTGGTTCAACACCCTGAATACGGCATAGCTCATGACCGTTTCTACTGCGGCTTTGCGCAAGGCTTCATCCTCAGGGATGTCGATGAGCGACGTATCCAAGGGGCATTCAAAGCCCTGCCAAGTCTTGCCCAGAAAAACGGTTTCGTCTTCCGCATCGTAGAGGGCATGCGCATCATACATCGCAATGGACGTATGAAACAGGTTACGCGCATGGACAGTAGGCCTCGCAAAGTCGGAGCGAATGGCCTCGAGCAAGAGCTCATTCCATTGTCGTGCCAGCGTCTCTTCCACCGCCTGACTGCGGGCTTCTACTGAGGACCCGTACCGTGTGGTGGGCACAGATGCACCTTGCGACAACATGTCGAACGGCAACAGCATCAGCAAGCCGAAAAAGACGGAAAAATGAAAGCGCACCATGGATAATTAAATATAACAACCCCTCATTGCACCTTGGGTTCGATGCCCCGTCAAATAAGGCAATGGATTTGTAATTGGCGGCCATAAAAGCCGCTAATTGGGCATCAGTCGCCCTCCCCCAATTCGTCCAGCACCTTTTGCACCTCTCCTTCCGCGGTCCGCAGTCGGTCACCGCAGAACGCAATCAATGCTGCGGCGCGCTTGACTTTCTCTGCCAATTCATCCACACCGATCTCATCTTGTTGAAGCCCTTCGAGTATGGTTTTCAATTCTGTAAAGGCCGCATCATAGCCCTCAGGTGTTTCCGTTCCGCTCATGTCAATTTTCCGTTTGTCTGGTAGATGTAGCGTCCACAGTGGATTCCACGGTGCCGCTGGCGAGGTGGGTTACAATTTTGTCGCCGGGTGAGAGTTCATCGGCCCTGCGCACAGCTTTTCCGTCCTTTCGGGTGATTGAAAATCCCCTGCGCAAGGTCGGCTCAGGCCCCAGCAAAGAGAGGGTCTCCTTTACCCCTCCCATGCGCTGCTCATGTTGGCGAATTTGCCGTGTCGCTTCCTGCCGGATGCGCTGCTCCACATCCACAAGGACCGCGCGTCGAGACAGGGGGAGGCTGGTGGCATGGGCCGCAATGCCCGCCCGCATTTGTCCTACTTGGGCCGACTCATCCGACAGCCTAGAGCGCGTGCTGCGCACCACGGCATTGGCACCCACATGGAGCTGTCCGCGCAAGCTGCGCAACAAAGCCAAAGGCCGTTCTTGGAAGAAGGTCGCGCACTGACCAAGCCAGCCCTTGTTCTCCGAGAGTTGTGCGCGCGATTCAGCGGCGATGGCACGCCCCTCTCTTCCCACTTGCCCCTCAAAGTCCACCAGACGCTCCACAATGAAGTCGGCCACGGCCGTTGGGGTCTTGCAAGCGGTGTGAGCGACGACTTCAGCCAAGGTGTTGTCAGTCTCATGTCCAACCCCCACAATGACAGGGACATCCATGGCCGCGATGGTCCGACACAGGGTCAGGTCATTGAAGACATCCAAATCCAACTTGGCACCTCCTCCACGCAGCAGGATGACGGCATCCAAGCGTGAACGCAATGCCACGCGGCCGGCCTTGTGCAAAGCATGAACCAACCCGGTGGTGGCGTCTTGGCCCTGCACAGCCGTATCAATGACCCCTATGTCCACTTGGTACCCCCAGGCATTCTTGTCCAGGTGGGCCATAAAGTCTGTAAAACCAGCCGTACCTGCCGACCCGATGAGGATGACACGCTGGGGCACCGCAGCCAATCGCAGTTGCGCATTTCGCCCAACCGCGCCTTCCTTTCGCAACGCTGCCAACGTTGCCTTCCTGCGGCGCTCCATCTCGCCCAGCAAGACATCCAAATCAATATCCTGGATGTTCAAGGCAAACCCATACACCGCATGAAATGACATATGGGCGCTAAACACAATCTCACGACCAGGCTTGAGGACTTCATCAAACTCTCTGCCGAGTGAGCGTCGGATGGCCTCCAGCCTTCCCGACCAGATGGTCCCCCTCAGTTGAGCCATCCTATTGCCTGCTTTTTCCTCCACCAAATCGAGGTAAGCATGCTTCCCTGAGAAACTGCAATGGCTGATCTCGGCCCGAACCCAAAACAACTTGCCCCCAGCTTGCTTGTCGAGCATCTGCCCCACCGCCTCCGTGACCAAACTCAAGGGATAAACCTTGCGTTCAGGCCCCTTGGGCAGGGAGGAAGAATGGAGGTCTGTAGTCGAAGTCATGGACACCGGAAACTTACCCATAAATGAGCGCCCGCAAGAATGTCCAAGAACGCTTCTGATGAGGTCAAATCCTACCAAAAGCAGAAGGCCGCCCCTTCCGGGACGGCCTTCCAAATTCAGTGTTCCTCAGCGGGAGATTACTCGCTGACGAGGAGCTTCTTGACCAACACGTAGTCATTGCTCGACATGCGGATCTGGTACATACCGCTAGACAATGTGCTAGCGTCGATGTCCATCACGTATTGCACATCCTCGCTGGCGTTGCCATCGAACAACTCGGCCACGTATCCACCGCCCATCGTGTAGAGGTCGATGCGGAGGCGCATGTTGCTGTTCACCACAAACCCGAGCGTAGAGATGTCGCTGGTTGGGTTTGGAGAGAGGCCCGTGATGCGGATTGGGTCCTTCAGGTTGCTCGTACCTGCAGTGAGATCCACGGGTGAGTGACCACCGCTAACCGTGCTGTTTGCACTGTTACCGAACGTACCCGTTCCGAGGTCGGTGTAGGTGAAGCCGTTGGAGTTTCCGCAGTCGTCCACAACGTTGTAGCTGTAGTCGATCTGCCATCCGAGGCAGCAGTCGAGGTCCATGAAGATGTCACCGCTAGAAGCCATGGCTCCTTGGCTAGCACCATCGAGGACATACTCACCGGTCCAGAAGAACCAAGCGCTAGCACCGTAGTTCTCGTTCTTGTTGTTGGCGCCTTCACCAATCTGCAAGCCATAGTAGGCATTCAGAGGCTGGTGCTGGAGCGCGAACTCAGAACCTGCGAAACGACCCGTACCGCTCATGGTACCACCGTCCATCACGTAGTACAACCACTCCGTCCAGATCTCAACACCGGGGAAGATCTCTGCACAGTCTTTCTTGTAGTTGTGCAAGCCTGGCAAGGCGAGCCACTCATTCCAGTCGTGTGCACCTTCGTAGATAGCGTCGAAGATGAATCCGGCATCACCTGCCTCGTTCTGTACTTCGAGCACGATGTGCATAGAGCTGTCCTGCATGACCTCAACGATGCTGCTGCCGCCTTCTACGAGGGTGAAGGACTCACCTCCAGAGAAGTTGAACAAGCGGATCGCTTCAGGAGCGCGGTCGTCACAAGTCTCACCGTTGGCGAGGGCTTCGACATCACTTGGCATGCAGTAGTTGGCAATGTCGCCTGTGGGCACGTAGCCCATCGTGTCAGCCGTCATCGTCAACGCCACGTCGCTGTCGCAGTTCTCGATGTACGACGGAGCGCAAGCTGCGGGAATCTCCGTGAAGTCGAGAACGTCATTCACGCCGTTACCGTTGTCATCAGCACAGGTGTACTCCACCGTCTCGCCATTCTCAATGTCACACGTGTTAGTGAACTGAGGAGCGATGGTGTCGAGCACCACGATGTACTGGTAGGAGTACTCCGTGTTGGAGTTACCGCAGTCGTCCGTCACTGTAGACGTCCACACACGTGGGAAGACATAGCTTCCTTCGATGTTGTCGTCGTCGCCCGTGCAACCGTCGCCGAAGGTGATGGTCCGCAGCTGCTGCTGGCTTCCATCTCCTTGTGGGAAGATCTGAGCGAAGATCTGACCGTTCAGGTCACCGTCAGTGGTGACTTGAGCAACCAACACCTTGCCGTCAGCATCAGCATAACCATTGGTTGCGCCGTTGAGCATGTAGAAAGCACCGCCGAAGAGGCTGCTGATCACTACATCTTCTCCGTTCTCGAAACGCGTGTACCACTGATCTCCCGCAGTTTGAATCGCAGCAACAGACTCCTCTCCGAGGTCTGCATTTGGAATGGAGTCCAAACCAATTGTGATGTAGCTGTCGTACTCCAACTCTGGGAAGGTCGTGAACAGGTCGTGGTTCAGTTCGTTTGGCGTATGAGAGCCAATCGGGTGCTGGTAGAAGCTCGTGCTCGTGCGGATCTGGGTACTAAATGAACCCTCTCCACTGACTGAGCTCAAGAAGTCTCCAGCAGCAGGAAGCACTGCATAGATGCGGTAGGTGCTCATACCAGCGAGTTCGCCAGTTGTGTGCACGGCCACTGTATCAATTTCAACATTCGCTGAACCGAAGAGGTCGTCGAAGTTGGCAGGATCATCCTCATAAGAGACCTCAATGGCGACATCGCTGTCACAGTTGTCTGCAGCCTCCACACCTGGCTCCATCGCTGGCGTCACGTCAGCCATGCAATCCAAGTCGAGGTAGAGCGTGTCCGTAGGCAGGGTAGCCAAGGTCTGCGTCGGTGCCATGTCGTCAACGACAGTAATGGTCTGATCGCAGGTCACACTGTGGCTGTTGCCGCAGTCATCCGTTGCTGTTGAAGTGAACGTACGCACGAAGCTGTAAGAACCGTCGAGCTGGTCGTCATCACCTGCACAGCTGTAGCTAGGAGCAGCGTCCTCATAGGTGATTTCAATCGTCACGTCAGCGTCACAGTTGTCCGTACCGGAACCTGTGGCCATACCAAGGGCATCGGTGCTCAGGTCAGCTTCGCAATTGGCATCCAACATGACCGTTTGGTCATCAGGACAAGCAATGCTCGCTTCAGGGGCGATGTTGTCTTCCACCACAATGATCTGGTCGCAAGACTCTTCAGCCATGTTGCCACAGTCATCGATAGCAGAAGCCGTCCAGGTACGAACGATTTCGTAACCGCTCGTTCCACATGTGTAGCTCGGAGCTCCATCACTATAGCTGTATGTGATGGTCACATCGGTATCACAGTCGTCCGTCGCCAAGGCGAAGGCACTTCCTGTGATGGACGGATCCATATCGGTCGTGCAATCAGCATCCAACTGGACCGTAGCCGTATCAGGACAGTTCAGGCTGATAGAAGGAGCGGCAATATCGAACGTATTGATAGTCTGCGTGCAGACCTCAGTCGTAGAATTACCGTTGCAATCCACTGCCGTCACCGTGAAGGTCCGGACGAAGTTGTAGCTGCCCTCTGGATTGGCATCCACACCGACCAAGCTGCAGTCAAAATCAACTGCATCGCTGTAAGTGTAGCTCACGTCCAGGTTTTCATCACAGTTGTCTGTGGCGACCCACTCAACCTCACCCAAAGCAGCCAAGCTGGTATCCAAGCTCGCAAAGCAAGTACCAACGAGGTTGGCACCGTTCGGGCAATCAAGCGTCAACGCTGGAGCACTGTTGTCAATCACCGTGATCACCTGATCACCTGAAGCAAAGCTGGAGTTTCCGCACAAGTCGATCACCGTCACTTTCCAGGTACGGGTGAAGGTGTAGGTTCCCGTCTCTTCATCACACTCGTAGGTAGGAGGACCGTCGAGGTAGGAGATCACCGCATTTGGATCAGGATCACAATTATCGGAGTACTCGATGGTACCATAACCAATGGCATCAGGACTCAGGTCCGCCTCGCAGTGATCGTCGAGGTAAACCGTAGTGGTCGTTGGACCACCTCCGCTTCCTTCGACCGTGAACTCCATGGACACCATGTTTCCACCAGTGAAGTCAAGTGATCCTTCTGCACCACCTGAGATGACCAAGGCATCCAAACCGGTAGCAGGAGCCCAGGCCCATCCGTCGCCCCAACCGTCAAGCAGGGTGATGGTGTAAACGCCAGGA
>JADHLY010000031.1 GCA_016780385.1 Flavobacteriales bacterium | reverse complement strand
CACTCTGGCTTCGGAAGAAGCACTTTTCTGCTGAGTTTCAGCTTACCTGAGCGTGGGTCACGTCCCGTCACCTTGAACTTGACCGTATCCCCTTCGTTGATGACGTCGGTCACCTGGTTGACACGGTGGTGCTCCAATTCAGAGATGTGAAGCAAGCCGTCTTGTCCAGGGATGATCTCCACGAATGCGCCGTAAGGCATGACCGTCTTGACCTGACCTTCATATACCTCTCCTACGTCTACAGTTGGAGGGAATGCAATGGCGCGGATCCGTGCAACGGCGGCGTCGATCTTCTGCTTGTTGTCGCCTGAAACTTCCACCAGGCCTTTACCGTCTGCGTCCTCAATGGAGACGTTGGCACCTGTCGTGTCCTGAATCTCATTGATGATTTTTCCGCCTGGGCCGATGATGGGACCAATGGCTTCAGCAGGCACCTCGAAGGAGATGATGCGTGGCGCGTGATCCTTGTAGTCGTCACGGTGGGTGTCCATGGTCTTCAACATCTCGTTCAAGATGTGGGCACGGCCCTCCTTGGCTTGGAGCAAGGCTTCGGTCAACTGAGCAAAGGACAAGCCCTTGATCTTGATGTCCATCTGACAAGCTGTGATGCCTTCGGTGGTTCCGGTCACCTTGAAGTCCATATCTCCGAGGTGGTCCTCGTCACCGAGGATGTCGCTCAAGACAGCATACTTGCCGGTTTCCTTGTCCGTGATGAGGCCCATGGCGATTCCGCTTACCGGACGCTTGATGGGCACACCGCCGTCCATGAGGGCGAGGGTTCCCGCACAAACCGTAGCCATGGAGCTGGAGCCATTGGACTCGAGGATCTCACTGACCAAGCGGATGGTGTAAGGGCAATCTTCCACGGCAGGCAGCATAGGCTTGATGGCCCGAAGTGCGAGGTTACCGTGTCCAATCTCCCGGCGGCTTGTTCCACGGATGGGACGGGCCTCTCCGGTGGAGAATGGCGGGAAGTTGTAGTGGAGAAGGAACTTCTCTGTCTTGCGAACGAGGGCATTGTCAATGAGCTGCTCATCATCCTTGGTGCCCAAAGTGAGCGTGGTCAAGCTCTGCGTCTCGCCCCGGGTGAAGATGGCTGAGCCATGCGGTCCTGGGAGGTAGTCCACTTCGCACCAAATGGGGCGAATGTCCTTCGTTCCACGGCCGTCCAAACGGATGCCCTCATTTAGCAACAAGTCGCGGATGGCCTTCTTCTGGGTAGCCTTGAAGTAGTCCCGCAGCATGTACTGCTTGTCGGCCTTGTCTTCATCGCTCATCGTGGCGAGGAAATCCTCCTTGATGGACTTGAAGGTTTGGCCCCGCTCCTTCTTGGAACCGGCATTCTTGGCCGCATCATAGTACTTCTGATAGCAGGCGTCGTGAATGGCCTGCTTGAGGCCTTCGTCCTTCTTTTCGTGCTCGTATTCGCGCTTGGGCGATGATCCGGGCACTTCAGCCGCCATGTCCAATTGGGCCTGGCACTGCTTCTTGATCGCCACGTGAGCTGCTTCAATGGCGCTCACCATCTCCTCTTCCGAGACCTCCATCATCTCGCCTTCCACCATGACAATGCTGTCCATGGATCCGGCAATCATCATGTCGATGTCGGCCTCTTCGAGCTGGGCATAAGTGGGGTTGATGACGAATGCACCATTCACCCGGGCCACACGGACCTCTGAAATGGGCCCGTCAAAAGGGATGTCACTTACCGCCAACGCAGCTGAGGCAGCCAAACCAGCAAGGCTGTCGGGCATGTTCTCTTTGTCCGCTGACATGAGTTGAATCATCACCTGAGTCTCAGCGTGATAGTCTTCCGGGAAAGTGGGGCGCAAGGCGCGGTCCACCAATCGCATGACGAGCACTTCTGTGTCACTCGGACGGGCTTCGCGCTTGAAAAATCCACCTGGGAACCTTCCGGTTGAAGCGTATTTCTCACGGTAGTCCACCGTCAGGGGGAGAAAGTCGACACCTTCAGCGGCGTCGTTGTTGCTGACCGCGGCGGCGAGCAACATGGTGTCGCCTTGGCGCACAACCACGCTTCCGTGGGCTTGCTTGGCGAGTTTACCCGTCTCAATGGTGACGGGGCGACCATCGCCTAAATCGATGGTCTTGGTTACAATGTTCAGTTCCATAAAGGAGTTGTCAAATTGGACATCCGTAATAACCTTAGGGCGTTTCCCTAAGGCTTATCCAGTGATAGACGCTGCGACCGGATGTCCATGCCGCAGCGAGGCTGCATTTCTTAAAGACCGCAGAGAATCAACGACGCAGGCCGAGATCCTTGACAATGGAGCGGTAACGCTCGATGTCTTTGCGCTTCAGATAGTCGAGCAAGCGGCGGCGCTTACCCACAAGTGTGATGAGGGAACGCTGCGTGTTGGCGTCCTTACGGTTCTGCTTGAGGTGCTCAGTCAAGTGAGCAATCCGGAAGGAGAACATGGCAATTTGCCCTTCGGCACTGCCTGTGTCTTGTGCATTCTTGCCGTATTTGGCGAAGAACTCTTGCTTTTTCTCGGGAGAGAGGTACATGTGGAAATCTCTTGGATGTTCGTTATGCTGCCTGATTTTCAGGGGTGCAAAAGTAGGTTGGGCCGGGCGATTGACCAAGCCTTAGTTCAACAGAATCAGTCCATCAGCATGCCGACGAGGTCGGACAGTTCTTGTTGCAATTTCTCTCGGTGGACGATTCTGTCGACGAATCCATGCTCAAGGAGGAACTCTGAGCGCTGGAATCCTGAAGGCAGGTCCTTTCCGATGG
This sequence comes from Flavobacteriales bacterium, assembly GCA_016780385.1. GTDB lineage: Bacteria > Bacteroidota > Bacteroidia > Flavobacteriales_D > Sanyastnellaceae > UBA8752. Next base: position 19,744 of record JADHLY010000031.1, on the reverse strand, counting down.
TCTCCTTGACCACCCTGGGCCCCGCAAATCCGATGAGGGCATTGGGCTCTGCCAAATGCACGTCACCCAGCATTGCGAAAGAAGCGGTCACGCCTCCCGTTGTGGGGTCAGTCAAGATGCAGATGTAGGGCAGCCCCGCTTTGGACAGCAGGCTGAGTTTGGCGCTGGTCTTGGCCATTTGCATCAAGGAAAGACCGGCTTCCATCATCCTCGCACCGCCTGATTTGGTGATGCACACGAAGGGCAGTCCGTTCTTGATGGCGTAATCAATGGCGCGGGCGATTTTCTCCCCCACCACAGAGCCCATGGACCCCCCGATGAAGCCGAAATCCATGCAACTGATGACCATGGAACGGCCGGCCACCTCCCCCACTCCTGTGCGGATGGCGTCCTTGAGCCCCGTCTTTTTCATGGAAGAGGCCAGTCGGTCTTCATAGTCTTTGGTGTCCTTGAATCCGAGGGGGTTGGCAGACGTCATCTTGGCCTGCAACTCGCGGAACTTTCCGCCGTCAAACAACAGCTGGAAGTACTCGGCAGAACCGATGCGTTCGTGGTGGTCGCAATGGTTGCACACCCAAAGGTTGCCCTCGTGCTCAGCGCTGGCGATGACGGTCTTGCAAGAAGGGCACTTGTACCAATTGCCCTCGGGGATCTCTTTTTTTTCCGCGGTTTTGGTCGTGATGCCTTCCTTCATCCGACGGAACCATCCGAGCCCGTTGCCCTCGGCATTTTCAGCCTCCTGTGCAGGGGGCTTGGCTTGCTGATCTTTCTCTGCCATAGGACGCAAATTTAGACCACGCTCAGAATGGCAAAGACACCGCGGGATGAATCCGCCAACCGGGACCGTTTATAACCGCCCCTTCGGGCCATTTGACAGTCCTTCCAGCGTCACATCGGAGGAGGAAATACCCAAAATCCAGCCTCACTCCTACCCCGCACGCTATTGCAGTTTGCGACAGGAAAGTGGTCTGGTCAAATTCTACCCTGGCACGCTGCGGGTCGGCACGGGTCATCCAAATGTTGCCCGCATCTGCAAAGACGGCGCACTGCACCCAATCGTTGATGTACTGCCTCACCTCGAGGTTCATTTCAAGCCGAACGTCACCCCGCACCCTCAATCCCGCCGCACCGGAGCCGCCGGGCCCCAAGCCTAGCGCTTGCCAGCCCCTCATGCTGTTGGGACCACCTACATAAAATTGCTTCTCCAAAGGCACGGAAACTCCGTCGATTGAAGATGAAGCCACGCCAATGAAACACCGCCCAAAGACGCCGTTCTTGCCACGGGTGACCCAACTTCCTCGGGCGTCAATCACGCCGCGCAGATAGCGCGCCACTTGGACATTGGCGGTCTCCACGAAAAAGCTTGGCATTTTGATGAAGGTCTCCTCTGGCGCATTGGGGTCCAACAGATGGAACAGGTGCCCCGCCCCTTCCAACTCCATGATCAGGCTCCACTGCCAATGCTTGGACCGGGTGACTTTGGGCTTGAGCCGCCACCGGACTCCAGAGCCCAACAGGGCCCTCGATTCAAAAGAGGAAGTCAAGACGTCGGAACCGATGTCAGCGAGTTCGGTGATAAAGCCGTTCTTCAACTTGCTCGAAGTGATGGCGACTTCAAAGGGCCTCAACTCGATGATGGAGCCGGTACTGGGGTTTTCAATAAAACGCTCCGTCAAGGCCAGCTGCACGTAGGTTCTGCTGAATTTTCGGCGCTTCTCATCCCTGAACCCCAAGGAAATCAAGCTTTCAGGCTTGTTGGATCGCGTGAAACGATCTGGGCTAAAGGGCATCAGTCGGTCGGTCTGATAAGTGATGCCTGCGCTCAAAATCCGGGAGATGAAATTTTCCGAGTCTTCCTCCTCGATGTTGCCATAAGGCGCCACCACTTCCAAAGCCATGCCGGCATCAAAAGACAGTTGCTCGGCCCGCCGCCTGAAATCTTGGTCGGCCAGGGAGAAATTGACCTCTCCCCCCAAGCCCTGGTGGGTGGTTGCGGCGCCATTGACGCGCATGACCCGGCGCTCGGAAGGAAAAGCATCGATGTGCACATGCAGGGGCGCATAGGGTGTGACTTCCGACTTCGCCATAGGGGTGACCGCCACCCGGACATCTTGAATCAAGGGCAACGTGCGCAGGGACTGCCGCATATCCGCAAGGGTCTTGGGATTGTAAATGCCGCCCTGTTCGAGCCCCAACCTGTGGGCCAAACCGCGGACTTCGCGGCCTTGGGGCAGGCGCCACCACAACCCGTCGAAACGGAAGGATTCCATGGCTTGCAGTTCCACCGGATGCCATTGGAAACTGATGCTGTCTAATTGGCCCTTGATGTGGGGCAAGGTGTCCCCGAAAACAATAGAGGGCAGTATCCGTAACTCAACGGCGGTGCATCCCGAAGTGGCGCTTTCTGTCGTGTCAATATCCACCGTCAGGAAGCTGGGCGTCAATCCAAACCATCCCTCCGCTTGCAAATCAGCAGCCAATTGCCCCCTGGCCCGGTCGAGGTCATCGAGGTCAAGTGGAAGGCCCTTGTGCCTGCTCCATTCCGATTCGAGCCTGCTGACCAACCCCGAAGGGAGGCCGCTCCCTGTTGCGTTGACAGAAGTGGTGCAGCACTTGAGTCGGGCACCTGGAATGAGTCGCAGTCGCAAGGTCATCCGGTGCCCTTCACGCAAGGTGTCGGTCACAATCCGTCCATTCAAAAAGCCCTTGCGCACCATGCGAGACTCCGCCAACATTTGGCTTTGCTCCAATGCCAAAGCATCAAAAGGCGTCGCGGTTCCAGTGGGAAGCGGTAGGCCCGCAGTGAAGGCCCGCTTCCAGCGTCCGTTGACTTTTGACCACGCGTGGCGAAAAGGGATCCCCAGCCAGCGCTCGGGGGCCTTCAATGCCAATGCGCTTTCCAACGTTTCTCGCCACATGTCCTCTGTCAGGGCTTCGCTGGCGGTGCTCTCCAGCTGCCATTCCACTTTCCAAACCAATGTGGGGCGCTCTTCTGGAGCGGCCTGATTTTGTCCGAGACTCACAAAAGGCATCCATACCCATGCAAGGATTGCGAGGCATAAAGCCCATCTTGCGTGGAAACCGGGGACGCGAAACATGCCTACGAAGAACGAGATTCTAGCTGTGCGGGGACTGCGGAACCGCAAATCACGGTCCGAGGAACGGAAATTCACCGTGGAAGGGCGCAAACTTGTGGAGGAAGCCTTTGCCAGTGGTTGGCGCGTCTTGGAGCTCTATTCTACGGCAGAAATTGAAACGCCTGAATCTTGGAATGCCCAACGCGTGTCCAGCAAAGAGATGGAGCGCATGAGCAATTTCCGCACTCCACCAGGCCTTTTGGCGGTCATGGAAATGCCCGGCCAGGAGACCTCTTCCGACGCTGAAGCTGCGGATGCTGTTGTTGGTGGGTTCACCTTGGCCTTGGATGGGCTTTCTGATCCAGGCAACATGGGCACCATCATCCGCACCGCCGATTGGTTTGGTGTGCGGCGCATCATTGCGACCCGAGGATCGGTAGACATCTTCAACCCTAAAGTGGTTCAAGCGACGATGGGGGCCATTTTCAGGGTGCCCGTTCAACTTGTGGATTTACCGGAAGCACTGACCCGATTGGCCGAAAGCGGAGCCTGCATACAAGGCCTCGATTTGAATGGACGCTCGCTGTGGGACGAAACCGCTCCTTCGCCCTCCCACCAGGTGGCGGTGTGCGGCAGTGAAAGCCATGGCATTTCGGCGGAAACGAGGGCGGTGTGCACCGAATTCATCCACATTCCAGGCGGTGGTCAAACCGAATCACTCAATGCCTCCATGGCTGCGGGAATTGTGATGGCCGCTTGGCATGCCCGCCAATCGCCCTGATGGAGAAGCCTCAGCGCGTGGTGCCCTCACGGTAGACCTCACACATCATCGTGGTCAGCTTGGCCTTGTCAACGGGGCCAATGAGCTTTTCTAGCTTTTGTCCCACCTTGGCGATGCGCTCTGCGAATGCTGCAGACAGGTTGGAACTGTCTTTGAGGGCCAAGGCAGTTTCCGCTTCTTGGGCCCACTGTCCATGGATGTCGAGTGCCACGATGGCATGGTCCACATTGCGGGCAAACGCGGCCCATCCCTCTCTGCTGTTCTCATGATCGGCCTGAAGTGTGCTGCCTTCGGCAATGCGCACCACGCCTTTCCATCCCTCAAGACCAAATTTCATGCTGCGCTCGTCGTCCCGCTTGTCCTTGGTTCCAACGATGCGCTCTTTGATCAGCAAGCCATCGCAAGGATTGACGTCGTATCGGATGGCAATGGGGCGCAGGATGTTGGCCAAAGCCCTTGGCCCCAAGTCGTCTCCTCCTCGGGCTTTGGCGAGCATCTTGAGGAGCGCCACACTGGTCTCGTCGCGGCCGTCCTTGGCCCTGCCCGGGGCTTGGGCAATCCAAACATGACCTCCATCATCGACGATGTCCGAGATGGTTTGACTCAAGGAAATGTGCTGTTCCAACGCGGCGCGGCCCGTTAAGCTGCGGTCGATGAAAATGGCCTTGTTCGCAATGAGCAACGACTTGACCCATGGTAACCTTGCGAGGTTGCTGCCCAACACAATGTGGGTGGTGGGCAAGCCGGCATCGAATCGGGCGAGGTTGTACAATGCCGGGTCACACACGATGTCCCGGTGTGTTCCAATCCGAATCCCCGGAGCATCCTCAGCTTGCAAGGTGGCCTCCACCCCGCCTGTGGCATGAGCGACCACCCAACGCGTAAATGGCACGGACCACTCCTGCTGAATGTCCGCAGGGTATTCTGGTAGGTCCAGCCCCTTGGCAAGGAGGTATGACCTGATCTTTTGTACTTCAGGAAGCTGGGTAAGGGCGCTGTCAGAATCCTGCATATAACCGCAAAGGAAAGGCAGGCAAACTGAATCGCGGAGGCAAGTGTCCATGGGTTAATCTTGCAGCATGGATTTTGTGGAACTCAAGGTGACCCGGCAATACCTCGATGCCCTTGAGGACATGGGCATTTCGGAGCCCACAGAAATCCAATGCAAGGCCATCCCCCGAATCCGTGCTGGTCAAGATGTGATTGGCATCGCCCAAACAGGGACGGGCAAGACTTTGGCCTTCTTGTTGCCCGTCATGGCCATGTTGTCGCATGCCCAGGGTCAAGGTCCAAGGTGTGTGATTTTGACGCCCGCCAAAGAGTTGGCCTTGCAAATCGCAGATGTTGCGAAGCGACTGGCCCGCGGAACCGACTTGAGGGTAGAAGTGGTCTACGGAGGTGTGGGACACAAGGCCCAACAAGAACGCATGGAACAAGGCTGTGACCTGGTGGTCGCCACCCCGGGCCGTTTCATGGAACTCTATCTGCGCCATGCCTTCGTCACCCGGAACATCAGTCACCTGGTCCTCGATGAGGCTGACCGAATGATGGACCTCGGGTTTATGCCGCAGTTGCGGAAGCTGCTTGAAATCCTGCCCACAAAGCGTCAAAACCTGCTCTTTTCGGCCACGTACCCTCCCAAGACGGAAGAGATGGCGGGAGAATTCTTGTTGTGGCCCACCCGGGTCGAAGCCTCCCCCCAGTCCACTGTGGTGGAGACCGTGACCCAGAGCGCCTACCGCGCCCCCAACTTCGGTACCAAGCTCAACCTGCTGGTGGCGCTGCTGAAAGGCGAGACTGCTCCGGAACAGGCCCTCATTTTTGTCCGGGAAAAGGACCAGGCCGAGCGCATCGGTCAGGCCATCAATGACCACGTGTCATGGTCCGTGCGCACCCTGCATGCCAACAAGGGCCAGAACAGCCGCATCAACGCCATGGACGAGTTCAAGGCGGGCGAATTGCGTTACCTGGTGGCCACAGACGTCGCCAGCCGGGGCATTGACGTGCCACAATTGGATTTGGTGGTCAACGCCACTGTGCCGAGGGATCCCCACGACTACATCCACCGAATCGGCCGAACGGGACGCGCCAAAAGAAAGGGCAAAGCCATTACCCTTGTGGACCCCAGTGAGAAGGCGGCCTTGCTCAGGGTCGAAGGCTTGCTCGGCATGCCATTGGACTTCAGGCCCGTACCCGAGGGGGTCGACGAAGTGGCCACCCCAAGATGGGAGGCCCAGGCCATGGCCCGCTCGATTGACCGTGAAAAACGCAAGGCAGACCCTGATTTCAAAGGGGCCTTCCATGAAAAGAAGCGGAAGCCGGGCAAGGGCAAATGGGGCCAGCGCGGCAAGTCTTCCAAGCGTTCGGGAAAGCGCCGCTGAAGCCCATTCAGATGGGATGCACGGCCCCGTCCCGCTCCAGCCGATATCCGGCATCATAGCACCACACCTCAGTCCCGCCATCACTTTGATTCAGTACGTGGGTGTGGTAGTCAAACGAAAAGCCTTTTTGCCGGAGCCACTGCAAGGACCCAATGTCGGCCATGGTCGGTGACGCATTGTGCCATTCCCGAAAGGCTTTGAGGATGTCTCGGTTTTGCTGCAGGATCCGGTCCACAGCTCCCCTTTGGTGAGAGGGCTTGTAGCGCGCTGGATCATGCCTTTGCATGCGTGCAGCGATCCCCGGATACGTGGAGAAGCAGAACTCCGAACAGAAATCCCCTCCATATGGCATCGGACGGTTTGCATGCATCCGGGACTTGCACGCCAAACATTTGGTCATTTTTCGGTTCATCGCTTGCAATCAAATGCGCACAGCTCGGAACTCATGACAAAGCCGTCCGGCATTCGCCGCCGTTCGCCTTTCCTTTGTCTGCGAAATGATGGACACAATGACAGTGGGCGTCGTGGGCGCCGGAACCATGGGAAGGGGCATTGCTCAAGTTGCTGCCACGGCCGGACATCAGGTCTTGCTCCTTGACCGGGATGAAGCCGTACTGCAGGAAGCCATGGCGTTTCTGGCGAGAATTCAAGACCGGGCGGTGGCCAAAGGCCGGCTATCGAGGGAAGCTTCCGATGCGCTGCTAAGTAGGATCAAGACCACCCAAGAAGTCGCGGCCTTGGCGCCTTGCGGACTGGTGATTGAGGCCATCATCGAGCGCGCAGACATCAAGTCCCAACTCTTCTCCGATTTGGAAGCAGTACTGTCGGAGGACGCCATCCTCGCCTCCAACACCTCCTCCCTATCGGTCACGGCGCTGGCGGCAGGCTTGCAACATCCCGCGCGGTTTTGCGGGCTTCATTTTTTCAACCCCGCTCCCCTGATGGCCTTGGTGGAAGTGGTGCCCGCTTTGCAAACCCGAGCGGGTTTGACCGCAGAAATGTCTGTGCTGATGCAGCAATGGGGCAAGCGCCCTGCATTGGCCAAGGACACACCGGGATTCATTGTGAATCGGGTAGCGCGTCCGTTTTACGGAGAGGCCATTCGCATCCTTGAGGAAGGCATTGCAGATGCCGCCACGATCGACTGGGCCATGACCGCTTTGGGCGGATTCAAAATGGGCCCCTTTGCATTGATGGACCTCATAGGCAATGACATCAACTACGCCGTGACGGAAAGCGTTTGGACGGCTTTTCACTACGACCCCCGCTACCGCCCCTCGTTTTCACAGAAACGCAACGTAGACGCCGGTTGGTTCGGGCGGAAGTCTGGCAAAGGTTGGTTTGACCACTCGGAAGGCGCCCCGGCTCCCACAGTGCGAGAGGACAAGGAATTGGGCCAGATCATCCTGTGGCGGATCCTGGTCATGCTGATCAATGAGGCTGCCGATGCCGTATTCTGGGGCGTGGCTTCCGCCGAAGATGTAGACCGCGCCATGCAGGGCGGCGTCAATTACCCCAAAGGCTTGCTGAAATGGGGCGAAGAAGTGGGTGTAGACCGCTGCGTCAAAGAACTGGATGCGCTGCGGGACTTGTACGGTGAAGACCGTTACAGGTGCAGCCCATACCTGCGCACCCGCGCTGCCCAGGGCCGCGGCCTGTTCTAATGGCGTCAGCAGGCTGTACCGAAGCCGCCCAACAACTCCAAGATGTCTGAAACGGTCACAGCGCCATCGCCGGTGACGTCGTTTGGGCAGTCGATGAGGCAGCCAAACTCGGCCAAGACCACAAGGACATCCGACACTGTGACCAGCTGATCTCCGGTTACATCCAGCAGGCAAGCGAGTTCTTCAGGAGACAGCACGCCATCGCAATTGTTGTCCACGCCTGCGCTGGTTCCCGGCGCCCCGGGAAACACAGCGGCATTGCCATCGTCGCAATCACAGACGGTGCTTTCTCCGTCGCCATCCAGGTCAACAATGCCTGCGCAATTCTCGAAAGTCTCTTGGCAATTGGCCAGCACACAGGCCTCACAATCAGCCGCACTACCAAAACCGCACACCAACAGGCAATTGTCTTGGGCACAAACGCTCTGCTCAGCGAAGCACCCCACACAACCGTCGCTCATGGTGGGAATGGCGTTTGAGATGCAATTCGCAAAACACCCTGCGAGGTCTCCCGCAAAAATGCAGTCGAAGCCGCAGGCAAAGATGGCGTCATTGACCAGGTCTCCATCCTCGCACAACAACACAAAATCCGTGGAATCACATTGGGACTTCAACGTGTTTGACCAACCTGAGAAGAGGACGGTAACCCACAAGGAAAGGGCCAAACGGCCGCGAAGAGGTATGCTCATGTTATGCTAACAGCCCGTCTAGCTTTCAGGTTCAGCCCAACAACTCCTGGCCCCCTGCATCGATGATGGCATTGGCCTTGACGATATCCTCCGGGTGTGTCAGGTCCAGAAACTGCCCTGCCATGGAAAGCGCGCGCACCTCGCCACCGGAAGCCATCCATTGCGAAACCGCTACGGGCAATTCCTTCTCGTCTCTCGCAGGACTCAAGGGAGCCTTGCGCACGGCCCCGAGCAGCGCGGCGTATGGCAGCCTGAAATAGTTCATGCTGACCCTGACTTTACCATCGCTCCAGCGTGCCCCTTCGAGTTCTTGAGCAGTGGGTTTCTCGGTAATTCCGGTCAATTTTCCTTGCCCGTCACTGTGAAATACGGCAAAAGCCAGGACGCGTTGTGGCGGGAGGCCGAGGTGGTCAGGGTCGAATGCCGGAACTGCTGAGGAATGTTGGAAAAGGGCCCGAAACATGCCCCGTGGGGGCAAGTTGTCGCCATTGGCTACCGCAACCGACAAGCCCTCCCATTGGGGATGAGCAAGCAGGGCAAGCTCCACAGCATGTGCAGTGCCCAAAGGCTTGGACCTGCCCTCAGGAATGGACTGCCGAACAAAGGACAGTGGCAAGCCCGAAACAGGATTGTTCTCGAAGTGAGGTGCCGTTACAGTATCGTCCTTGGCTATGACCACGCAAGCGGCATCGGCCCCTTCCTGCTGGGCTTGCAAGAGAAGGAGTTCAAGGAGGGGCAATTGGGACCGCCCCAACCGGATCATGGCTTTGGGCCTGGATTGGGCCTCTGCCAACAATTCGGGAGCCACTTTGGCCTCGGCCTTCATGCGGCTGCCCTTGCCGGCAGCCATGATCACGACAGGATTCATCACGCGCATTGCACACCGTTTTCAATGGAGACGGGCCACGCTCCTGCGGCTCCTGCATGCAGCATGGCATCGCACACCGCTGTGGCTGCAGCGGGAGGCGTCAGCACAAAGGCGCAGCCACCGCCGCCTGACCCATTGATCTTGCCCCCATATGCGCCGGCGGTGTATGCCGCTGACAACATGCTCTCAATGCGCGGAGTAGAAAGGCCCAAGACGTCGCGCAACACAGCATGATGCTGCGTAAGGCCTTCGCCAAACGCCCGCCCCGATGCGCGCTTCTCCTGCATGACATGCGCCCAGTGGTCTTCCAAATCACGGTTGGTCTTGGTGCCCTCAAGCAACAACTTCTCATCGCCTTCAAAGCCATGCATTTCCTCGTCCAAGAATGGCATGAGCGGCAACCGTGCCTCCTTGCAGCGGCGCAAATGCCCTTGGGTGTCCTTGGGCTGGCCAGAATCACCGAGCACAAAAGTGCCCTCGGGCAACTGCAATGCCCGCGGACGGCCGTTTCCGAACCGATGGAGCCCGCCGTGCGCGCAGGCGAATTGATCCATGTTTCCTCCAGCGCCTTGAAAACGCAAGACCTCATATCGGTGACAGCGCTCGACCACGTCTTCCACGTTGTATCCGCCCCTCAAGATGTGCAGCCAGGCAGCGACCCAAGCCGTCAGCATGGCGGTGGATGAACTGCAACCCGCTCGAATGGGAATCTCGCTGGTGATGGTCACATCCCATCCGTTTGCGGGCTGCCCTTGCCCCTCGCCCATGATTTCTCGAAGGGCGACACCCATTGGAGCAGAGGCCTCAATTGCCGTGGCGTTTTGGAGGTCATAGGAACCCAAGTGACCCAGGGCCTCGCTGTGTACCTCGACCATCATGTCATGGCGGGGATTGAAGCGCAAGTGGCACCTCCGATTCATGGCCATGGCGACCACCGGAAGTCCGAGGTAATCTTGGTGTTCTCCAAACAGGCACAGCCTGCCGGGTGCAGAGCTTTGGAAAGCTGCACTCATGGAGCGGATTGCAGTTTCAAAATCCCCAAAACTGAGACCGCAGTCACCCCCAGCATCCAGGCGGCTGTATACGTGTCGCCAAACAGGACCGCTCCAGCCCCCAGCAGGGTGCCGTACACCGCGAGGCAGCCGAGAAAAGCCTGTAGCAATGATCGGGGCACATTCCAGACAGGTGCAACGCCTTGTGAAGGGAACCGCTTCCAGCCCGGTCCACCGGGCTGCACCTTGTCCACGAAGCGTTGCAGCACGTCTTCAGATTCTGGGGGCAAGAAATACGCGGCCAACACCCATCCCGCTGTGGTCATCAAGCTCCCCGCCACGAGTTTGGCCCATGGAGCCAGTGCGGGCACCAAGGCTGCGGGTTCGGCGGCCAATGCATCGTGGACCCAGGTGAAGTACACCGCCACGGCCAGGGATATGGCCATGGCCACGATTTCCGTACTGGCAGAGATGCGCCACCAAAACCAACGCAGGATGAACAAGCCCCCCGTTCCAGCTCCCAGGAGCAGCAGCAAGTTGAACGCTTGAGCGGCAGATGTCAGGGACAGGCTCAGCAGGGCTCCAGCAAGCAGTGAAAGCAGGCTGGCCCATCGGCCCGCAGTGACCTTCTGAGCCTCCGTGGCATCGGGCCTGAAAAACCTGACCCAGCCATCGTGCACGAGGTAGCTCGCGCCCAGGTTGACTTGGGTGCTCATGGTGGAGATGAATGCCGCCAGGAGCGAAGCCGCCACCCATCCGAGCAGTCCTGCGGGCAGGAGGCTCAACATCGCCGGATACGCCACATCGTGCCCCACCTTATCGGCTGCGAGCTGGGGAAAGGCCGCTGCGATGGCGTCCAAATCGGGGAATACAATCAAGGACGCCAAGGCCACCAAGATCCATGGCCACGGGCGCAAAGCGTAGTGGGCGGCGTTGAACAACAATGTGGCGCCCACGGCATCATCCTCACTTTTGGCGCTGAACATGCGCTGGGCGATGTACCCACCACCGCCGGGCTCAGCGCCGGGGTAGTAACTGGCCCACCACTGCACGGCCAAGGGCACCAGCAAGACGGGCACCCACACTGCGGGGTCATTAAAGTCGGGCCAGACAGACAATTTGCCCATCACATTGGGGTGGGTCATCAGTCCTTGAATGCCCCCTACTTCGGGCAGGCCTAGGACATACACACTGGCTGCCACTGCGCCACCCATGGCGAGGAAGAATTGAAACAGGTCGGTCCACAAGATGGCCTTGAGGCCGCCGTAAACACTGAAAAGCAGCGTGATCGAACACGTCACCAACAAGGTCAGCCATCCGGGCCACCCCAGCAGAATGCTGCCCAGCTTGATGGCGGCCAAGCTCACCGTGGCCATGACCAGCACATTGAACACCAACCCGAGGTACAAGGCGCGAAAACCGCGTAAATAGGCGCCCGCCTTGCCCCCATAGCGCAGCTCGTAGAAGGCGATGTCGGTCAAGACGCCAGAGCGCCGCCACAACCGCGCGTACACAAACACGGTCACCATGCCGGTGAGCAGGAAGGCCCACCAGGCCCAATTGCCAGAGACGCCCTGCTGCCGCACGAGGTCGGTGACCAAGTTTGGGGTGTCCGCGCTAAAGGTCGTGGCGACCATGGAGGTGCCGAGCAGCCACCATGGCATTTTCCGGCCACCGAGAAAGAAGTCATCCGCGTCGGTGTTCCCCTTGCGCCCGGCCCACATGCCGATGCCGAGAATGACAACCATGATGAGGCCGATGATGACCCAGTCCAGAACGGTCAATTGCATGGGTTGAATGTAACACGTCGCGCTGCTCCGGTTTAAGCCTCCTCCTATTTGAAACGTTATCTTGTGCAGATGGTACGACATGCAGGCATTCTGGTTTTTTGCGCCTTTGTGCATGTGGGGTTCTGCTGGGGGCAGTCCGTCAACTTTCACGCTGACGTGGCGCCCATCATCTACCAGGAATGCACCTCTTGTCACCGCATGGGTGAGATTGGCCCCATGCCCTTTACCACCTATGACGAGGTCGCGGCCTACGGAGAGTTCATCGCGTACGTGACCTCGATCGGCTACATGCCGCCGTGGTCGCCTGACCCTGACTACAGCCACTTTGTGGGCGAAAAGGTCCTCTCTCCTGCTGAAATCCAAACCTTGGCAGATTGGGTGGAGGCGGGCAAGCCCGAAGGAAATCCGGACGACAATCCCGGACTACCAGATTTCCCACAGGGCAGTCAAATCGGTGTTCCTGATGCCGTGCTCTCCATGCCTGAGCCATACCTCCATGAAGGTGACATGACGGACCAGTATCAGGTCTTTGTTTTGCCTACCGACTTTGGTGAGGACGTCTCCATTCGGGCATTGGAAGTACAAACCGGAAATGGCAATGTGGCGCACCACGCCATTTTGGGGCTGGACATTTCGGGTACAGCTGACCTGCTCGATGCGGCCGATCCGGAACCGGGCTACGAGAGCTTTGGTGGGTTTGGATTTAGCGCTGAGAGTTCCTTTTTCGGGGCTTGGGTGCCCGGAGCGTTGCCGGTGGACTACCCCGCTGGTATAGGCCGTGTCATTCCAGAAGGCGCGGACCTCCTGATGCAAATGCATTACGGCCCTTCTGCGGTGGATGAGTCTGACCTCTCATCTGTCAATGTCTTCTTCTCAGAGGAGCCCATAGAACGTGAAGTCATCACCGCCATCATGGGCCCCCAAAACCTTCCGGTGCCCTTCGTTCTGCCTCCTGATGAAGTGTCCGCGTTCCACGGAACAATGCCGGTTCTCACAGATGTCAGCCTGCTCAATATTGCCCCGCACTGTCACTTGATTGGCGCTTCATGGAAGGTGTACGCCACATCGCCCAATGGGCTGGACACCATCCCTTTGATTTCCATTCCCGAATGGGACTTCAATTGGCAGGGTTTCTTTACGTTTCCTTATCTCACCAAGGTTCCCGGCGGCTACACACTGCATGCCGAAGCGACTTACGACAATACTTGCGCCAACCCTTTCAATCCAAACGATCCGCCTCAGTGGGTGTATTTCGGGGAAGGCACAGAAGACGAAATGTTCTTCGTCTTTATCGATGTGGTGGCCTATGAAGAAGGGGACGAGCTCATCGCCTTGGGGCCAGGGAACGAACCGTGTCCCGAGGATCTCAGCGGTGATGGTATGGTCGGTGTATCGGATGTCCTGTTGTTATTGGCGGACTTTGGTTGCCCCTCTGCTTGTTCAGCAGACATGGATGGCGACGATCAGGTGACCGTCTCGGACGTGTTGCTCATCCTTGGGGCTTTTGGTGGGACGTGCTCATGAGCATGGCCGGCCCCAAGATTTTGAAGGTGGTGCTGTTTTTGGCGCCGTTGTGCCCCATTTGCCAAAACATGTCCTATGACCTGAGGTTGCTGGAGGCAGAATTCGCAGATGACCCTGTAGAATTTATCGGGGTCTTCCCAAACGCTTCTACCCAACCTGCGCAGATTGAGGCCTTTCGACAAGAGTATGGGTTGTCCATGGAGATGATGCAGGATACGGTCGGCTGGACAGAGGCCCTTGATGCCCATTGGACACCCGAGGCCTTTGTGCTCGACGCCAGGGACTCGGTGCTCTATCAAGGCCGCATCAACGACCGCTATTTCGCGCCAGGCCGCAGGCGCAACAAGACGCGCAATCGTGACCTCCGCGAAGCCATAGCATCGTCCTTGAAGGGCGCTGCCGTGGCGGTTCCTAGAACCGATGCGGTGGGGTGCCCCATTGAAGGGATGTCCCTCGCACCCACCAAGCAATAGCAATAGCATCCGCCCCCTCTTATCTGTTCAAGTTAACTTTATAGCATGCGCAACTCCCTCTTGATTCTGACTTTGGCCCTGACCTCCACGCTGTTTGGCCAGGTGACTTACCATGCTGATGTGGCCCCCATCATCCACAACGCCTGCACTGAATGCCACCGCGGAGGTGAGATCGGCCCCATGCCGTTCACCAGTTACGAGGAAGTGGCTGCCTACGGGCCATTCATCGAATACGTGACTTCCATCGGCTATATGCCGCCTTGGACCCCCGATGCGGATTTCAGCCATTTTGTCGGCGAGCGGGTGCTGAGCGCGGAAGAAATTGAGACCATCAGTGCATGGGTCGATGCAGAGATGCCGGAAGGCGACCCTGCTGACAATCCCGGAATCCCTGATTTTCCAGAAGGCAGTCAGATTGGAACGCCCGACCTGGTGTACAGCATGGCCAGTGAATACACCCACGGGGGCGACATGACCGATCAGTATCAGGTGTTTGTCATCCCCACCGGGTTCGACGAAGACGTGGCGGTGCGCGCTTTAGAGGTCCGGCCAGGCAATGGTTCCATTGCGCACCATGCGATTTTGGGGCTGGACATCTCGGGAACCGCTGAGAACCTTGATGCCCAGGATCCAGATTTGGGGTACGAGAGCTTCGGGGATTTCGGCTTTGATGCCTACGAGAATTTCTTCGGTGGATGGGTGCCCGGAACACAGACTGTGGTATACCCAGAAGGAATTGGCCGGGTGCTCCCCGCTGGAAGTGACTTGCTGGTGCAAATGCATTACGGACCAAGCCCAACGGAAGAGTCCGATCAAACAGAAGTCAATGTTTTCTTCACGGAAGGTCCGATTGAGCGTGAAGTCACCACTGGCATCATGGGGCCTTGGACATTGGGGGAGCCCTTCTTTATCCCTCCCAATGAAGTGAAGACCTTCCATGGCACCTATCAAATTCCCACAGATCTCAGCTTTATCAGCATTGTGCCACACTGTCACCTTATAGGCGTGGAATGGGAAGTGTATGCCACCTCTCCCAATGGACAGGACACCATCCCCTTGATTTCCATCCCAGCATGGGATTTCAATTGGCAGGGTTTCTTCACCTTCCCCTACCTGACGAAAATTCCTGCAGGGTACGTAGTGCACGGCATTGCCACCTATGACAACACGGCGTCCAATCCATTCAATCCGAACGACCCGCCTGCACTGGTGCAGTACGGGGACAATACAGGAGATGAGATGTTTTTCGTCTTCTTCGACTACGTGCCCTACGAAGAAGGAGATGAGGACATCTCGTTGGAGACTCCCCTGCTTTCCAGCGTAACGCCTTTGGAGCAGGCAGTACCGAGCATCAAGCTGCAGCCCAATCCCGCCTCAGATCGGGTGCAACTGTTGGCTCACCCTTCATATGTTGGGGCGGCTTGGCAGCTGTTGGATTTGGGAGGTCGCACCGTGCAAACGGGGACGTTCCGATCGGCCAACGATCGCATTCTGGTAGGCGAATTGCCTGAGGGTGTATACATGTTTCAAGGACCCGAAGGCACACAAAGGCTGGTTATCCAGCACTGACGGGGCACCTGGCTGCTCCGGTCCAAGGGTGCGTGCAGACGCCATCCCGATGAATTCCATCGGGCTTGAGTTCGTCTATCCTCACTTCTCCCGATGCGTGCAAAACTTTGCATGGTCCTTCGGGCGTCCACCAAACAAAGCCCACATGGGTCACTTTGGCGGGCTCTTTTCGGTGGAAAAACACGAGGTCTCCGTGCTGCAGATTTGCGTAGTCCACCGTGCTGTCCTGCAATGAAGACCACTGCTGAGACGCATCTCTTGGAATCTGAACACCCGCGAGGTTGCACGCCAATTGCGTCAAGCCGCTGCAATCCATGCCCAGCACGCTTTTTCCGCCCCACAGATAGGGTGCTCCGAGAAAGGCGTACGCTGCTTCTACCGGTGACTCTGGCCGCGGTGGCGCAGAAGACATCAGTACCGCAGGAACTTGAGACCCCGCTGGCAGGTGATACGGTCTTCCCTCCCATTCCCACAGTGACAGGGGTGCCATCAAGGTGTGCCGTTCCTGTCCAAACACTTCGAGCGCTTCTGGGGAGCTCGCAATCAATTTGACGTCCGTGTAGCCGACATAGCCATCGCCATCCAATGCGACCTTGGCCCATCCCTGATTCTCAGGCACGGGCTGCCAACGCAAGGACGCTCCAAACAGGGCCTGCGTCACCATCTCGGCACGGTCATCCGGCGCAGAGCGGATGGGCGCCAGAGGAACACGGATGATGCCAGCCTCCATGATGCCGTTCAGCTTAGCATTTCCAGCACAAGGGCGCTGGCTCCGCCACCACCGTTGCAAATGCCGGCCGCTCCCCATTTCTGGCCCCGCGCTTGGAGCGCATGGATGAGGGTGACAACAATTCGACTGCCTGAGCTTCCGAGGGGGTGCCCAAGAGATACAGCGCCACCATTGACATTGACTTTGTCTGCTGGGAGACCAAGCAGTTTCATGTTGGCCAATCCAACCACTGCAAAGGCCTCATTGAGCTCCACGAGGTCCATGTCCCCAAGGGTTTTGCCCGCACGCTCCAATGCGATGGGCAGTGCTTTGGCAGGTGCTGTGGTAAACCGCTCAGGCGTGTGGGCGGCATCGGCATTGGATATCAAGCGAGCCAGGGGCTTGATGCCCCGGGCAACTGCGGCCTCCTCCGACATCAACACCAAGGCCGAGGCCCCGTCATTGAGGGTGCTCGCATTGGCCGCTGTGACCGAACCCTCCTTGTCAAACACAGGTCGGAGGTTCGGGATTTTGTCCATTTTGACGTTCTTGAATTCCTCGTCTTCGGAGACCACAACAGGATCTCCTTTGCGTTGGGGAACCGTCACCGGTGCAATCTCATTGGTAAATGCGCCGCGTTCCCAAGCCGCGGCGGAACGCTTGTAACTCTCGATGGCAAACTCATCTTGTTCCTCCCGCGAGAAATCGTGCTCTCTGGCACACAGCTCTGCACAGAGGCCCATGTGCTGTTGGTTGTAGACGTCGGTCAAGCCATCGTGCAACAGGCCGTCTATGGCCTTGAGATTGCCCAGTTTGACTGCATTTCTGCCCTGCAAATAATGGGGCGTCATGGACATGTTCTCCATTCCGCCTGCCACCACGATGTCGGCATCACCCGCTGCTATGGCGTTGGCCGCTAAGTGAATGGCTTTCATGCCGGAGGAGCACACCTTGTTGACGGTGGTACACGGCGCTTGGTCGGAGATGCCCGCGCCTATGGCGGCTTGGCGTGCTGGAGCCTGACCTAAGCCCGCCTGCAGGACATTGCCCATGAAGACTTCTTGGACTTCGTCACCCGATATGCCGGCTGACTCCAAAGCGGCTTTGATGGCGGTAGATCCCAATTGGGTAGCGGGTACGCCGGAAAGTGAACCCATAAAGGAGCCCATCGGTGTGCGACGGGCTGATGCGATAACGACTGCTCTGCTCATTTCAGATGTTTAGCGTACCGCGAAGATACCAATGGAGGCCGGCTCTTTTTGGGCTTCGTTGGCTGAGTTCGCCCCGACCCTGCAGTGCGCAAAACTGATTTTGGCATGGTACTTGAAGTTGTATCGTCAGCTGATAGCAGCGATAAATGGTTCAAGTGACCGATTGAGACTCGGCACAGATTTGGTTAAGGTTGAAGCGCTCCGAAACGTCGGGGCGCTTCTTATTTCACCACGCGGAGGAATTCCTTGGGGACGCGGGTCTTCACCTCCCACATCGCATCGAGTACGGGGTCGGTCAATACCACCCTAAACAGGTGCACGCCCTGACGACCCAATGGATCAGGGGCGTCCTGGCCCAGTCCACACACCATGCAGTTGTGGTGCCGCAAGCCCGGGAGGATTTCGGGAATGTCTTGCGTGCCAGCCTTGACCTTCAAAATTGTAAAGCGCCCCCCAGAGCGCATTCTCCTGAACGGAAACTTCTTGCCTGAGTACTTCTCTCCTTCCTTGCGGCGCGCGCTGAACTCCCCATCCTCTTCGATGTCACCTTGTAACAGGAGATAGCTCTCAAATTGCTGGGTAGACCAACTGTCCTGGAGGCGCTTTCTCAATCCCATGTCGCGAACGACCACGGCAATGCCGCTGCTGTCGCGGTCCATCATGTTGACAAAGTGCACATCTCGCTCAGGCTGACCCGACGCCAGGTCACGGGCCACCAGGTATTCTTTGACGCGAGTGAAGCTCGTGTCCACCCGAGGATTTGGTGAGGCCAACACCCACCCTGCCGGCTTGAGATAGCAGAAGATGTCGTCGTCCTCGTACAACACCTCAAACGGAAGGTCATCCGCTGGACGAATGGCTTTGGTGGCATTGGCTGGCTCTGCCTTGCGGGCCTCCTTTTCCTCGGGCACTGAAATCTCTTGCCCCACAGGAATGACCAGGGACGGGATTTTGACCACTTCGCCTTCCACGCGGACAGCACCTCCTTTGATCAGGTTGCGTGATGCCGTTGTGCTTCTCAAACCGAGTTCTGAGCGGACAAGGGCGTGAAGCGGGGCTTCGATTTCCGACGTCCAACGGCGGATATTGAGTTTCGGGCGAGGGGGTCTTGCTGCCATTACGGGGCGCAAGATGCACCGGGATTCCTCATTCTTCGCAGGATTCCCCATACAAAGCCAAGTAGGCCAAAATGTCTTGGGCCGAGACGGTGCCGTCGCCGGTGATGTCTACTGTGCATTGGGCCAAACATCCGAATTCCGCCAGCAGAGTAAGGATGTCCGAGGCCCCGTAATATCCATCGCCGTCCAGGTCTAAGGGGCAATCATCCGGCAGGCAATCATAATGGCAGGTGCCATCGTCTTCGGCAGCGGAAGGATCAAAGTTGCACGCGGCTTCATCGGTACAGCCCATCCAACCGGGAACTGGCAAGCAAAAAGATCCGCCCAGGCCGGATTGGAAGTCGATCCCCGCTGAGGCGGAATCCGTGATGGACCATATTGTATCGCCACTGACGGACTCCAACCACAATGCGCCTTCCATGCCACAGGGTGACCATGAAAACCCATTGTGGCCTCCATCGTGAAGCCATACCTCAAAGCACCCCCTGCTCAGGCAAAGTGTGTCTCGTTTGGTCGACTCTATGGGGAAATGCTGTCGCCTATGCCACACCGCTCCGGTGGAATCTGCCACAGCCCAAGATGTTTCCATGGGGGTGCAATCCGCCGTGGTCACCATCACTACACGGCCCCTTCCCGATTGATGCTCCCAATTCACTCCGAATACGTCGTTTTCTGCCACGGCATCGACACCTGCAGTCAAGGTGCCGTTGGACAGGCCCCCACTGAGCCCAACGACTTCGAGCAACCGGACCACGAGTTCTCCGCCTTGGGGCACCGCATCGCGACTTGCTGTGGGCCAATCGAGTGCTTGTTCCCCTCCTGGTGGAAGGAGCATGCCGTAGTTCACGGTGTCCGTCCCATTCCACAGCAAGCTCATGGCCACCAGTGTATCGGCGCC
>JADHLY010000030.1 GCA_016780385.1 Flavobacteriales bacterium | reverse complement strand
GATTTGGGTCGCCGTGGCTGCATTTCCACAGGCATCGGTGACGGTGTAGATCCGTTCGAAGGAGCCTGCGCATGAGCCTTCAATCTCGGTGTCTGAGATGGTGAAGCTGACGTCACTGCATGCGTCCGTTGCGGAGAAACCATACGCGGCCTCAGCGCTGTAGTCGGCACACATGACTTCCACGAGGCTGTCAGCCGTGATGATGGGCGCCTGGGTGTCTGCGATGGTAAATGTGGCCGTGGTGGATGCACTGTTGCCGCATTCGTCCGCGGCGGTGAAGGTTACCGTGCTGCTGCCGGTAGCGCCTCCACAGGCGTCGGACGTGTTGTCCACGTTGTGGCTCCAGGTCACGGTTCCACACAGGTCTGAAGCTGCAGCTCCGGCCTGTGATGACTGCCAGTTCAGGTAATCGAGAACGTTGCCAGCGCCATCGCATTCCACCGTGAGGTCCATGGCGGGGGTATCAATGTTGGGCGCGGTAACGTCCTGCACATCGACCACTTGGGTGTGCGAGATGGCATTGCCACAATCGTCCGCAGCACTCCACGTGCGGGTGAGCACATAGGCCTGGGGACAGTCGCCGAAGGTGGTGTCTTCTGAGAAGGTGACGGTCACATCGCTGCAGAGGTCCGTAGCGGTCAACGTCGCGGCTGCGGGGACTGCATGGCAATCCGCGGTGATGTCCCCCGGGAGGGCTTCAACGAAGGTCGGTGCCAAGGTGTCCACCACTTGGATGACCTGAATGGCCGTGGCGGTGTTCTCACAACCATCTTCTGCAGTGAATGTGCGCGTCACAGTGTAGGCCTGCGGGCAATCCCCGGCCGTTGTGTCCGCCGTCACCGTGATGGATACGGTCTCGGCGCAGTTGTCCGTGGCCGCAGCGTCTTCCAGCGGGTGGTCTTCATTGCAGAGGGCCACGTAGTCCGCGGGCACCGACGTGAACATCGGAGCGACAGTGTCGATCAGGGTGACCGCTTGCTCGAACGTGCTGCTGTTGCCGCAAGCGTCTAGTGCCATGTACGTGCGCAAGTAGCCGGCCGGACATCCTCCGCTTACTGAGGTGATGTCACTTACGTAGACGGTGTCGAATCCACACACGTCGTCCACCATGAGGCCATACAGCGTCGTCTCGTCGTAGAGGTCGCAAGCGATTTCAAAGGTGAAGGAAGAGCCGGTGAAGTCCGGTGCAATGGTGTCGATGATGCTGAACGTAGCCGATGTGGATGCGGCATTTCCGCAGGCATCCGTGGCGGTGAAGGTCACCGTCGCAGCACCCGTATTGCCACAGGCGGCTTCCAGTGCAGAGAAGTCGTTAGACCAGCTGGCGTCAGAGCAGGACTCCTGCGCCGTTGCGCCGCCGTGGGCCAAGAGCCAGGCTTCCAGATCGGCTGTGTTGCCGGCGCCGTCGCACTGGACCGTCAAGTCGGCCGCTGGGCTGACCACAGGAGCTGTGCTGTCCGTGATGGTGAAGGTGGCGCTGCACTGGCTGGCATTGCCGCATTCGTCCGTGGCGGTGAAGGTCACCGTGGCAGCGCCCGTAGCGCCGCACCCGTCGGACAATCCGACAAAGTCGTTGGTGATGGTCGCCTCGCTACAATTGTCCACAGCAACAGCAGCAGCCAACCAGTTGGCGAGTTCCACGGTGTTTCCAGCGCCGTCGCACTCCACCGTCAAGTCGGCAGGGCAGGTCAGCACAGGGGCCGTGTTGTCGGTGATGGTGATTTCTTGGGTGCTTGTGGCCACCGTTGCATTGTCGCAGTAGTCTTCTCCGGTCACACTGAAGGTGCGGGTGAAGACGTAGGATCCGGCGCAAAGCGTGTCGAGCGGTCCGTCCTCCACCGTCATGGTCAGGGTCACGTCTGGACTGCAATTGTCGAAGGCTGTGATGCCGGGCACGCCTGTGAGGCTCGTATCGGCATTGAACATGCAGTCGGCATCTGAGAAGAGCTGGACAGGAGCGGGGGCATCGAGGGTGATGACCGGTCCGACCGTGTCAACCAGGTCGATGAACTGGAGGAACACGGTGGTGTTGCCGCAGTCGTCGCTCACGTTGTACTGGCGCATCAGCGTCGAGAACGGCATGACGCAACCACCACTGAACGGCAAGTCCATAAAGGTGATGCTCACCTCTCCGCAATCGTCGGTGGCGGTGATCAGAATGTTGGCGGGGTCTTCAGGATCATCTCCGTAAGCGTCGCATGCGATGCTGGCGTGCATGTCTCCCATGACCACAGGAGCGGTGTCGTCCACCACGGTCAACACCTGTATGGCCGTGCTGCTATTGCCACAGTCGTCGACGAAGGTGTACGTCCGCTGCACTTCATAGCTGTTTTCGCAGAGGGTGCTGATGACGCCATCCTCAACCCATGTGTAGGCGACATCACTGTCGCAGTTGTCCGCAGCAGATGCTGTTCCGTACTCGATCATGCTGTCGAATTCAGCACATGCGACGGTCTCATTGGATACGCTGCCCTGTGGGGCGATGGTGTCCAAGAGGGTGATCGTCTGTGTGCAAGCGGTCGCATTGTCGCAGAAGTCGGTTGCTGTGAAGGTGCGGACAATGGTCCTGCTTCCTTCCGGCGTGTCGTCGTCACCGGCGCAGGTGAGTGCGGCGGCGCCATCGACCATGGTGATGCCAATTTCATCCTGTGAGGAGCAATTGTCATCGGCCGAAGCCATGCCCAACAGCGATGCAGAAAGGTCTGCGTCACAGTTGGCGTCGAGGTAAAGGACAGTATCTGTCGGACACGTGATCACTGGGGCGACGGTGTCGAAGAGTGCCACGTACTGGGTAAAGGTGCTGCTGTTGTTGCAGGCATCAGTGGCCGTCCAGACGCGTTCCCATGTACCTGGGCAGCCGCCTGAAAGTTCCGTAGCGGAGATGCTGTAGGTCACCTCAGAACAGTTGTCTGTGGCTTCAACCGGTACGAGGGTGGGGTCCTCTGGGTCGAGCAATTGATCACACGGTGCGCTGACTGAAATGGCCGCGTCTCCGAAATCAGGAGCTGTGGCGTCGGTCAAGGCGATGTTTTGAGCGCAGGTGGCCGTGGTGGCATTGCCGCAATCGTCGGTGGCCACAGCGGTCCAGGTCCGTGTAAATGAGAAGGTGTTGCCACATCCGGGAAGGGTGTCACTGTCGGCATGGCTGAGCGATACCGCAACACTGCCGCCACAATTGTCTGCGGTTTCGAAGGTGGGGGTTCCCGTCACTTCTGGCAGTGCGGATGCTGCACACATTCCGTCCACCTCCAACGTAGCGTCGTCAGGGCAATTCAAGGTCAGGCTAGGTGGCGTGACATCTTCAATCAGGACCACCTGAAGACAGCTGGTGGAGGTCACGTTGTCACAATGGTCGGTCGCCGTGGCCGTCCAGGTACGCTCCAACCTTTGGCTGCCAGCACACAGGTCGATGAGGACATCTGAGTGGCTGATTTCCACTTCAGGTGCTGAGTCGCAGTTGTCTGTAGCGGTGGCGGTTGCAACGCCCAATGCTGCTGTGGACAGGTCGGCTGTACAATCAGGTCCTGCCGCGAGCGTAGCGCCTGAAGGGCAGGTGATGGTGACCGTAGGTGCGACGTCGTCTGTGAGGTTGATGATCTGTTCAAACGTGGCGCTGTTGCCGCAGTCGTCTGTCGCTTCATAGATGCGCAACACGGTTCCTGCGCAGGTTCCACTGAAGGCGCTGTTAGACATCACGGAGATGCTCGCAGTGCTGCAGTTGTCCGAAGCGGAGACGGCATACAGGGCAGCCTCGTCATAGGCGTCGCATGACATCGTGACGATGGTGTCTCCTGCGATGGTTGGGGCGATGAGGTCCTGAATGGAGATGACCTGTGCGCACGATTGAATGGCCGTATTGCCGCAATCGTCCGTGGCGGTGGCCGTCCAAGTCCGTGTAAAGGTCAATTGGCCTTCACAGGTGCTTGTGGTCGCTCCATCTTCATGTGAGAGTTCGATTCCCGGGACCGCCGTGCAGTTGTCGGTTGCCGTCACGGCCGGACTTCCCAGCGCATCGGCACTTGTATCGACGCTGCAGTCAGCATCGCTGAGCAGTGCGGCGTCGGCAGGGCAGGTCATGGTGATGACCGGCGCGTCAAGGTCTTCAATCGTGATGGTCTGCGTATGGGTGCTCGTGTTGTTGCAAGCATCAGTAGCCAACCAGCTTCGCTCCAATGTGCGGCAGCCATCGGCCGTGTATGACGTTTCCGCTTCGCCATTGAAGATGACTTCGGGTGAGGGGTTGCCCGTGCAGTTGTCCGTCGCCGTCAAGGTTGGAATGGTCGGCAGCGGATCGTTGCAACTGAGGGTCACATCGGCAGGTGCATTTTCAAAGGTGGGGGCGACGTCATCGAGGAAGGTGAAGCTCTGCTCGACGTTGATCACTGTGGCACAGGCCGTATCCACCAAAGAGTAGGTCAAGAGGATCTCCTCGTCGCATGGACCGACAGCATTTTCACTGCATTCGAGGTTGACGAGCACGTCACCGTTGGCTCCTGCAACAGATTGGCCATTGATCTGGCCTTCCCAAGCAAACCAACCACCAGCACCATAATCGCAGTTCCGGTCATTGGCCATTTCGCCTACCTGGAAGCCGAAGTAAGCATTCATGGGGGCGTGGTTGAGGAAGAGCAAGCTGCCGTCCAGCGCGCCCGTGCCCATCAAGAAGCTCTGGTCGTTCTTCATGGTGTAGATGGTCCAGGCGTCGGTGATGTCGGAAGTCGGGGTGCACTCATTGGCAGATTTGAATCCGCCGTTCCAATCGGCTCCGGACACGGCATTTTCATACGTGATGTAAACAGACCACTTTTCGCTGGGGTCCGCGATGCCTTGTACTTCACCCTCCAAGACAGCGGTGTTGCTGTTGGGATACTGAGTCAGGGTCAATCCAGCTGCCGTGGGCTCGTAGTAGGTCGATGCCACACCGTAGCCTTCGATGCCGAAGAGGACGATGGCCCCGTCTTGGCCCACGCCCATAGCGGTCGTGGCGTTGCAGACCGTCTCGGAGAGGCGGCGGGCGGACAGCGAGCAACTCACGCCAACGGGTTCGCCGTTGCAGAAGTTCGACGCAGTCAGGTCGGTTTGGCAGGAGACGGATTCGAGGTCTTCAGGACAATCGAACACCTGGTCTTCGAGTGGTGTGTCAAGGCTGAGACAGAAGGGCGAACATCCGTCGCCAACAGGGTCTCCATTGCAGTCGAAACCGGGCTGTGGTCCACTGCCGTTACAGACGCCACAGATGTCGAGCTCGCCTACACAGTCGTCCACGTCGTCACAGATGCCGTCGTTGTCGGCATCGGCCGCGCAGGATCCACCGCAGACGCCGAGGGCGTCCTCTTGGTTTCCGGCACAGTCGCAATCGCCGGCTGGGATGTCTGAACATCCGCACTCATAGATGTCGCCAGGTCCGTTGCACACGTTACAGGCGTCGAGGGTACCGACGCATTCGTCCACATCGTCACAGATGCCGTCATCGTCGAGGTCGTTGTCCACGAGTTCGCCATTCAAACAGCTCTCGCAGGGCGCATCGGCAAACAAGCATGAACCATCGTTGAAGTTGGCTTCTTCGTCATAGTTGCAGGCGGTCTCGTCATTGCAGCCTGGAATGGGCAGCGGTAAGGTCAAGTACACCGTGCCGTTAATGTTGTCTCCCTCCAAGAAAATTTGGGCGTTGATGAAGCCGGAGAGCGCGCCATTGGTTGTGAACTGGGCAATCAGGACCTTCTTCTCAGGACCTGCAATTCCATTGGTGGCACTGGGTAAGACGAACCAACCGCCGCCGGTCAAATCGGCAATCTCAAAGTCTCCTCCATAAGAGTCATCTTCTGGTTCGAAGTAGGTGACCCACGAATCGGTGCCTGATTGGAGAATGTTGATCCCCAATTCGCCTGCAGCGTTGGATGGGGCCTCGTCAATGCCCACCGTTACGTAGCTGTCAAACTCATTGGACGGATAAGTGCCCCAAACCAGGGGGAGGACTCCCTCTGCCGTTACTCCACCAATGGGGGAGGATTGGAAAAAGTCTCCGGTCGTTTCAATGGTCAGGGGTTCATCCAAATCTCCATAGATACTGGAAACCTTGTCCTGTTCAGAGTTCGTCGTGATGTACAGGCGATAAGTGCTGTAACCCGTCAAATCAACGTCATTCAGGACGCCAACATCTTCGGCGACGGTGTCAATGGTCACTGTGAAAGCGGTGAGCGTCTCTATCTGGGAAGGGGAGAGCTGAGCGGGTTCAGTAGACAACAACGCTGTCAAGTCCTGGCCAAAAACCGGACCCGTTACAGAAATCGTTAGTAGAATTATAAGATTGCGAAGGGACAGCATAGCGTCAACGAGGTTAGAAACATTTGGTTACTCAAAAATGAGCTCAAATGCCATCTATACCGGCTTCAACCGCAAATTGAAAGCGCTGTTTTTTGTGTCTGTTTTATCTTCGTCGATAAAATTATTATATCCATCGAACAAATTTTATATGTGTTTATCGATGGTGGATTGGCGGCGGTGATTTGGGCGATTCAAGGGGTTCATTTCTTCTGGGCCGACTGGTGCCCTCCGGTGGGTTGGTCCAAGTCCTCACACGTTATCTTCGCCAACCATGCGGAACATTGTCCTATTCGGCCCTCCGGGGGCGGGCAAAGGCACCCAGAGTGCACTGCTCGTCGACCACTTCGGCTTCGTCCATTTGTCTACTGGAGACATTTTTCGGTCCAACATCAAGGGGGAGACCGAGTTGGGGAAACTCGCCAAATCATACTTGGACCAGGGGAAATTGGTGCCAGATGACGTGACCATTAGCATGTTGGAGGATTCGGTGAATGCACACCCCGAAGCCAAGGGTTTCATTTTTGATGGTTTTCCCAGAACCACGGCGCAGGCAGAGGCCCTCGATGCCTTCTTGGAGGGGAAAGGGTTGGGTATTCAAGGGATGTTGGCCTTGGAAGTTCCAGAGGCCGAGCTGAAGGTTCGCTTGGCCAAGCGCGCAGAAACGAGTGGACGTGTGGATGACGCGGATGCTGGAGTGATCCAGAAACGCATTGACGTGTACAATGCGGAGACGGCGCCAGTGGCTGAGCACTACCGCGGCCAAGGGAAGTACCAAGGCGTAGAAGGTTTGGGCAGCATCGAGGACATCTTCGTCCGACTGCGCACGGCCATTGACGGATTGGCTTAAGGGCCTCCGACATCATGGCCAGCGAGAATTTTGTCGATTACGTCAAGCTCTGTTGCCGCTCAGGCAAGGGCGGGCCAGGCAGCACCCACATGCACCGGGACAGGACCACTTCCAAAGGGGGCCCAGATGGTGGTGATGGCGGGCGCGGAGGCCACGTTATTTTGAAGGGCAATGCCCAAATGTGGACTTTGCTTCACCTCAAGTACCGCAAGCACATCAAGGCGGGGCATGGAGAGTCGGGAGGGGCCAATCGGCGTCACGGCGCAGATGGTCAGGATGAGTTTGTGGATGTGCCCATTGGCACGGTGATCCGCGATGCCGAAACGCAGGAAATACTGGGCGAAATCACAGAGGATGGCCAGGAGTGGGTCATGGTTGCTGGTGGCAGAGGCGGACTTGGCAATGACCATTTCAAGTCGCCTACGAACCAAACGCCCCGATACGCTCAGCCTGGTGAAGACGGTGAAGAGTTGTGGCGCATCCTCGAACTCAAGCTATTGGCCGATGTTGGTCTCGTGGGCTTTCCCAATGCAGGCAAGTCCACGTTGTTGAGTGTGGTGAGCGCGGCTAAACCGGAAATCGCCGATTATCCCTTTACGACCCTCCGGCCCAATCTCGGGATGGTAGCCTACCGCGGTGAGCGGAGTTTTGTGATGGCCGATATCCCGGGAATCATTGAAGGGGCGCACGAAGGGAAGGGGCTGGGGTTGCGTTTTTTGCGGCACATCGAACGGAATGCCGTGCTGCTCTTTTTGGTGCCAGGCGACGCTGACGACATTGCCGAGGCCTACCGTATTTTGTTGAGAGAGTTGGAGCAGTACAACCCAGACTTGCTCAAGAAGGACAGGGTGCTTGCCATCAGCAAGTGCGACGTGTTGGACAGCGAACTGCGGACCGAAGTCTCCGAGGAGCTTTCGGACCTCCAGCACCACTACTTCAGTGCTGTCACAGGAGAAGGATTGGATCGCCTTAAAGACCTGTTGTGGCAAGCGATTACAGGAGGCGTTTCCTGAACTGCGGCTTCGCGGTACCTTCGCGGCGCACCATTAACGCCCATGGGACAAACACTCGCGCTTGAAACCGGAGAAGACCTGAGAAAGGTCGCCTTGAACGATTACCGCTTGGCCTGCATCAGCAGGGAGGCGTCTTTGCTTGGACGCAAAGAAGTCCTGATCGGCAAAGCCAAGTTTGGCATTTTCGGAGACGGAAAAGAAGTCGCACAATTGGCCCTCGCCCGTCAGTTTGGCGATGGGGATTTCCGCAGCGGGTATTACCGCGATCAGACTTTAATGATGGCCTTGGGGCTGATGAGCGTGGAGCAATATTTCGCCCAACTCTATGCCGACACCCACCCTGAAAGGGAGCCGATGACGGGGGGACGACAGATGAACGGCCACTTCGGCTCGCGCATGGTGGACGAGCAAGGAGATTTCTTGGCGTTGACGCAACAACCCAACAGTTCCATCGACCTTTCGCCCACAGCGAGTCAGATGCCCCGTCTCTTGGGCCTCGCCCATGCCAGCAAGCATTTTAGGGCGCGTGGCAAGGCGATGAAGAAAGAGGGGTTCAAGGTGAAGCGGTTGTCGCGGGACGGCAATGAAGTGGCCTTTGGGACCATCGGTGACGCCAGCACTTCAGAGGGGATGTTCTGGGAAACCATGAACGCTGCGGCTGTGCTCGGGGTTCCGCTGTGCATGAGCGTATGGGACGATGGTTACGGGATTTCCGTGCCCAAAAAGTACCAAACGGCTCGGGAGAGCATTTCGCAAGCGCTGGCTGGAATGGCCTACGGATCGGAGCCCGGTGGCGCCGGTGATGGCGGCGTTTCCATTGCAGAGTCCGAGGCCGATCTGCCAGGAGGGGGCATCGTGATCTTTAAGGTGCGTGCATGGGACTATCCATCGCTGCTGCTGACCTATGAGCGCGCGGTCAACATTTGCCGCAATCGGCATGTCCCTGTGCTCGTGCACGTCGAAGAGTGCACCCAGCCACAAGGACACAGCACGAGCGGTTCACACGAGCGGTATAAGACCGAGGAGCGGTTGGCTTGGGCGCAAGAATATGATTGTATCCGGCAGTTGGGTCGGTTCCTTGAAATGGAGGGCGCTGCGACCGAAGCTGAGCTTGAAGCCATCCGCACAGAAGCCAAACAATGGGTGAGGGCTGAACAGAAGTCCGCCTGGAAGTTGGTGCGCGAAACATTGGATGGAGAGCGGGACACTGCCGTTGAACTCCTCCGCGCCGTTCCGGGCTGTGAAGGGCGCGCCGATGCACTGGTGGCCTTGTCGGAACCCATCCGCCGGGATGTGCACATGGCTGTGCGACAAGCCTTGCATGAAACGGCTGGAGAGTCCAGCCCTGAGCGCACGGCTTTGTTGCGTTGGCTGGAGGTGCAGGAAAAGCGCTGCGGTGAACTTTTTGGAGGAGGCCTGCACATCAGTGGACACCATGATGCGACGGCGGTGGAGCCGGTGGCACCAGCGTTGAGCGATGAGATGGTGGATGGCCGGGTGATCCTACGCGACAACTTTAGAGCGCTCTTCGAAGCACATCCGGAACTGCTCACTTTTGGTGAAGACACCGGACGAATAGGCGGTGTGAACCAGGCAATGGAGGGCATGCAAGAGGCTTTTGGTGAAGACCGGGTTGCCGATACTGGCATCCGCGAATGCACCATCATCGGGCAGGGGATTGGCCTGGCGATGCGCGGCTTGCGACCGATTGCCGAAATCCAATACCTCGATTACCTCTATTACGCCCTGCAGATCATGCGGGATGACCTGGCAACGGTGCACTACCGCAGTGCAGGGGCCCAACGTGCGCCGCTCATCGTCCGCACGCGGGGACACCGTTTGGAAGGCATATGGCATGCCGGTAGCCCCATGGGGGCCATCGTGCACAGCGTCCGTGGAATGCACGTCTGCGTGCCGCGCAACATGACTGAGGCCGCGGGCATGTACAATACTTTGATGGCGGCAGGCGAGCCCGCCTTGGTGGTGGAGTGCTTGAATGGCTACCGCAGCAAGGAGCGCAAGCCGCAGAATATGGGTGCGTTCCGAATCCCGCTCGGGCAACCGGAAGTGGTCCGTTCCGGCACGGACCTGACCGTGGTGTCCTATGGAAGCACCTTCAACCTGTGCCTGCTGGCGGCCGATCGCCTCGCTGAGCTCGGGGTGGAGGTGGAGTTGGTCGATGTGCGCACCTTGCTGCCCTTCGATTTGACAGGGACCATCACCCAGAGCGTGGCCCGGACACACCGTGTCTTGTTTGTCGACGAAGATGTACCTGGTGGGGCCACCGCTTACATGATGGAGCGAGCGATGGCATCAGGAGCGATGTGGCAACACCTCGATGTCGCGCCCCAGACCTTGTCGGCCGCCCCGCATTTGCCAGCCTATGGCAGTGACGGTGATTATTTCTCCAAGCCTTCGGTAGAAGACATTGTAGAGCGCGCCTACGCCATGGTCGCGGAAGAAGACCCCCAGGCATATCCCGACCTGCGCTAACGGTGGAGCGGATTGAATTCTCCTTGCGCACGCCGTACATCGACTTGCTGCAGCTCTTGAAGGCGACAGGTCTTTGCGCGACGGGTGGAGAGGCCAAATGGACGGTGGATGAGGGCCGGGTGACGGTCAATGGCGAGGGCGAGTCCCGCCGCCGCAGAAAACTGTTGGTCGGTGACGAAGTGGTGGTCGATGGTCAATATCTCGTGGTCCTCATTTCGAAGGGGGAACGGTGATTTCGTCGCATATTGCCCGGCGCCAACGCCAAGAAGATGGTACCGAACTGCGATTTGAACGAAGAATGATGTGCCAGATGCGCCTCCAAACTTGGGCTGTTTGCCTGTTGCTGAGTCTGTTGTCCCTTCCCGCTTTTTCCCAAGTGGTCATCAAGGGTCAGGTGTTGGATGGGGAGACCGGTGATCCTGTTTTTGCGGCGGGGGTCTTGGTACAGGGCAGTACGACCGGCACATCTACTGATTTTGACGGGCGTTTTCGCCTCGAAGTCGCGACGTTGCCGGTTCGACTCAACATCAGCTTCATCGGCTACGCCATGTTGGCTGTGGACGTGCGCAATGCTACGGATGAGATTCGGGCGGTTTTGCAGCCCGATGCGGTGCTGATGGAAGAGGCCGAGGTGGTGGGCTCCCGCATTGACGAGCGCCAGAAGCAGGGGCCACTGACGGTGGAGTCCATGGACGCGTTGGCGATTAAAGAAGCGCCGAGCGGCAACTTTTATGAGGGCCTTGGTAACCTCAAAGGGGTGGACATGACCAGTGCATCGCTGGGTTTCAAAATCATCAATACCCGCGGTTTCAACAGCACCTCTCCGGTGCGTTCACTTCAGCTGATTGATGGTGTCGACAACCAGAGTCCAGGACTCAACTTTTCGTTGGGCAACTTTTTGGGAGCGCCCGAATTGGATGTCATGAAGGTGGACATCGTGGCGGGAGCGAGCAGTGCATTTTATGGTCCGGGTGCCTTCAATGGCGTGGTGTCCATGGAGACCAAATCGCCTTTCCGCTTCCCCGGTGTTTCGGTGAGTGCCAAAATGGGTGAGCGCAACCTGACGGAGACTGGTTTCCGTTATGCGGACTATATCGAGAATGCGGATGGAAACCCCGTTTTGGGCTTCAAGGTCAACGCCTTCCGCTTTAGTGCGGACGACTGGGTGGCAGACAATTATGACCCCGTGGATGGCTCGGATGTAGATGCCTCGAATCCAGGTCGCTATGATGCTGTGAACATCTACGGCGATGAGTACAGGTCGGTGTTTGACTACAGCGGAGACAACAGTGCGAACGCCCGCGGTCTGGGTTCCTTTTACCGCACGGGTTATCGGGAAATCGACCTGGTGGATTACGGCACCAGCAACCTCAAGGTCTCGACAGCACTGCATTTGCGTCTTCAACCCGATGAGACTTATGAGTCCACTGAGTTGGTCTACGGTTTCAACAGTGGTTTTGGCACCACGGTGTATCAGGGAGACAACCGCTTCTCACTGCGAAACATTGAATTTTATCAGCACAAGCTGGAATTGTCCAAACCCGGAAAGTGGTTTGTGCGGGCATACCGCACGAGTGAAGATGCCGGTGACAGTTATGACCCCTATGCCACTGCTTTGAGGCTGCAGGAGGAGACCCGCAGCGACTACAATTACGCCAAGGTGTATTACCGCTATTGGGTGGACAGCATTGCGCCGCAGATCAGTGGGACTTGGCCCGATGGCGTCCTGGACACTTCTGGCACTTTTCCCACCTTCACGATTCCACCGGACAGCATTGCGGCATGGTACAGCAACAATGCCAACAACCTGAATTCTTGGCACGACCTGGTGGAGGGTTGGACCAATGAAGGGTATGCCAACCTCAGTGATGTTTCGTTGGACCCACTGGGCTACCTCGAGCCGGGAAGTGCTGAGTTTCAAGAAGCCTTTGATCGGATCACGGCTTTGAAGAACAATGAAGGGGAGGGGGGAACGCGTTTTTACGACCGCTCCAGCCTCATTCACATGCACGGTGAGCGGATTTTCAAGCCCGCTGGCCTGGAGGAATTGAGGTTTGGCGCCAACTTCAGGAGGTACACACCAAACAGCGACGGTACCATTTTCAGCGACACGGCCGGAGTGGTCATCACCAACCAAGAATTGGGTTTGTATGCCGGTGCGCGCAAGCGGTTTGCCGAGGACAAGGTGATCACGACTGCGACCATCAGGGCCGACAAGAACCAAAACTTCGACTGGGTCTTCTCACCAGCAGCATCCTTGGTGTGGAAGCCTCGGGAGCAGGATTACATGAGGGTCAGTTTTTCCAGTGCCTTGCGCAATCCCACCTTGGCGGATCAGTACCTCTATCTGGATGTCGGTCCTGCAACGTTGGTCGGAAACCTTGAAGGGCGCGACAGCTTGGTAACGATCTCCAGTTTTGTGGATTACCGCAATAGCATTTCGAGTGCCGCGGGCCTGCCCTTCGGCAACCTCGACACCATGCAATACTTCAACATTGCGCCTCTGCGCCCGGAGCAAGTGCAATCTGTGGAGGTGGGTTACCGAACGACCTTGTGGGACAAGCTCTACCTCGATGGCAGCTGGTATTACAGCCAGTACACCAATTTCATCGGTTACAACATCGGCCTGGATGTACTGTTCCAGAATCCCTCATTCTCGGAAGCGGTAACAGGGGTAGACGTGTTCCGTTATGCCGCCAACTCAATCAACGATGTGAGGACGACCGGAGCGTCCATTGGCGCCAATTGGTATGTGGGCGACAATTGGATGCTGTCGGGCAATTACAGTTGGAACCGATTGGTCAAGACGGATGAGGATGACCCGATCATCCCTGCGTTCAATACACCTGAGCACAAGTATAATCTTGGGGTGAGTACCCGAGACCTTCGTTTGCGAGAAGCGAGCACATGGGGATTCGGCGTGAATTATAAGTGGGTTCAGGGCTTCGTTTTTGAAGGCTCCCCCCAATTCACGGGATATGTTCCCACTTTTGATTTGTTGGACGTGCAGGCCAACGCCCACATCGACCAGCTGAACTTGACCATCAAGGCGGGCGCCTCTAACGTACTGGAGAACTGGCACATAGAGGCTTATGGCGGCCCTTCTGTGGGCCGGTTGGCCTACCTCAGTCTGCTGTATGAAGTGGACACACGGAACTGATTTCCGGGGCATTTTCAACGGCTACAAATTTCCTGAACGCGTGTGGACGGAATGCTGTGTGTAATTCGTACACCTTTTAGTGCACTTGACTATCTTTCCCTCTCAACCTAGGGACCAAACCATGAAGCAAACTTGTCTCCTTCTTGCAGCGTTTTTCGCTTGCTTGACCGCCGGTGCGCAGACCAGATACCTCGACGAGGTGTTCAGCGACGTCACCGTGACCTCCGACATCCAGTACGGAACCAACATTACAGTGATCACCACGTTGCAGGGCTTACCCCCTTCTCCGCAGCCTTTGGTGCTCGACCTTTATGAACCAACCGGTGACAGCGAGACTGACCGTCCGTTGTTGCTCATGTTCCACACCGGAAACTTCTTGCCACCGTACCTCAATGGGGGGGCGCAAGGCACCAAAACAGACAGCGCCATTGTGGAGCTCTGCACGCGCTATGCCAAGATGGGCTACGTTGTGGCGAGCGTGGATTACCGCTTGGGGTGGAACCCTTTGGCCGCCACGCAGAGTGAGCGCACGCAGCAGCTGATTCAGGCGGCCTATCGCGGAGTGCAGGACAGCCGTACGGCCGTCCGTTTCTTCCGCAAGTCTGCCACAGATGATGGCAACCCATACGGCATCGATACCTCCAAAATTGGAATGGGTGGCGATGGCACGGGTGGATACATCACCATGGCTTCTGCTGGAATCAGCAGCTACAATGACATCATCCTTGATGACATGGGGGCACCTATTTCCAAGTTTTGGTATGACCCAGGAACTGGTTCTGACATTCCCATGGTCATTGAGGACGTGCACGGCAACCCCGATGCGACCAACGATGGATACGCCCCCACCGAGGCGGGACCACTCCAGCTTTGTATGGCCAACAACGTCAACTACAACAGCGGAGACCCGATTTCATCTGACTTCGACTTTCAATTCAACTTGGGCGGCGCCCTGGGCGATTTGAACTGGTTGGACGAGGGTGACATCCCCATGGTCAGCTTCCAATGCCCACACGATCCTTATGCACCTTACGAGACAGCCGTCTTGATTGTGCCTACCACCAACGAGCCTGTTGTGGAAGTGAGCGGTGCATATGACGTTCATGAGGAGATCAATGGGTATGCGACGAACAACAACGCTGCTTTTGCAGACGCTGATATTGAAGATGCTGCCTCGGCCAACAACAACGGATGGTCCGGCCTCTTTCCTGTGCTGAACAGCTATGTGGACGGCGTGGCGACAGAGCCTTTTGACAGCTCTCCATGGCAGTGGTTCAGTGAAGCTGCTGTGCAGGCCTATGACGATGCCAACGGCACCAACATCTTGGCCACTCAATTGACCTTGAACCCCACGATGGGAGAGGCAGAGGCCATGTTCTGGATTGACCAGATTGTGGATTACAACTCACCCCGTATGGGCCTCGCGCTGGGTGTCTTGACTGAAGGTCAAATCAACAGCAATGGTGTGCGCTACATCGATGAGGTGTTCTCAGACGTCGAAATCACCACGGGTGTGGTGTACGGCAACAACATCACGGTCATCCCTGCGCTTCAGGGTGCGCCTCCCGCTGCGGAGGATTTGCTGTGTGACATCTACGCTCCGGCTGGTGACACTGAGACCGACCGTCCGCTGATTCTGTATTTCCACACCGGAAACTTCTTGCCCCAATACGTGAACGGCAGTGCTGTAGGTAACCGCACGGACTCTTGCGCTGTTGCCCTCTGTACTGAGTTTGCCAAAAAGGGATACGTTGTGGCCAGCTGTGACTACCGTTTGGGATGGAACGCTTTGGCGGCCACGCAAGATGAGCGGACGCTCCAGTTGATTCAGGCAGCCTACCGTGGTGTACAGGACAGCCGCACGGCCGTTCGTTACTTCCGTAAATCAGTGGTAGATGACAGCAACCCTTGGGGTGTTTCTACTGAGAAGATTGCGATGTTCGGTGAGGGCACGGGTGGTTACATCACTTTGGCTTCTGCCGGCATCTCCAGTTACAATGACATCATCCTTGATGACGCAGGTGTGCCCATCGCCAAGTTCTGGTACGACCCAGGCACAGGAGAGCAGATTCCAATGGTGATTGAGTCCATTCACGGAGACCCCAACGCTACGATGGACGGTTTTGCGCCTGCAGAAATTGGAGGGTTCCCATTGTGCCTTGCCAACCACGTGAATTACACAAATGGCGACCCCATTTCATCTTCTTTCAACTTCCAGATGAACCTCGGTGGTGCACTGGGTGATTTGAACTGGATGGATGAAGGCGACGTTCCGATGGTGAGCTTCCATGGCCCACATGATCAGTTCGCGCCCTACACCTCAGGTGTATTGGTCGTGCCCAACACCAACGAACCTGTTGTAGAGGTGAGCGGTGCCTACGATGTACATGCTGAGATCAACGGTTATGCCAACAACAACAATGCGGTCTTCGCTGAGATTGGTTTGCCTGACCCCGCGGTTGCATTCGGAAACCAAGGCTGGGACGGTTTGTACCCTGTCCTGAACAACTACGTGGATGGAGCTCCGACTGAGCCATTTGACGGTGCGCCTTGGCAGTGGTGGGACGTGGCTACGACCGAGTTCGTGGACAACCTCAACGGGACCAACATCGCGGCTACGCAGTTGACCTTGAATCCCACCATGGGACCTGCTGAAGCAGCATACTGGATCAACGAGATCACCAACTACACGGCCCCCCGTTTGGCGGTGAGCCTGGAGGTTGCTGCACTCGGCCCTGGCTGTAACGACGAAACGGCCTGTAACTACAGCGCGCTGGCGACCACGGACGATGGTTCTTGTGAGTACGCTGCCGAAGGGTTTGACTGCGATGGCAACTCCCTCGTGGTACCCGGTTGTACCGATGTGATTGCCTGTAACTATGATGGTTTCGCTACGGAGGATGATGGGTCATGTGACTACATGGATACCACATTGCCAACCGGTGCTGAGAACATTTGGTTGGTGGGTCTGACCCTTTCGGGTACGGACAATGAGCCTCTCGCTGGCGGTTGCGAAGCAGACGGCGGTGTCAACCCGAACGTGGCCGTTAACGGTGTGTTCCTTGGTGATGGTACCGGCGGACCACTCGTTATGTCCAATGTGACGGACCCCACAGGAGGTTTGCTTGTTGACTTGGTCGGCTTGGCCAGTGCCACTCCAGTAGGCATGTGTGGTGGCCAATTCACGGTTAACCTGCTCGGAAACGTTCTGACCCTCGCCCAACAGAACGGGGTGTGGCGCACGATTGTCCCTGTTCTCGGACCACAATACCTCTGGGCCGCTCCATTGAGCAGCTTCAACCCAGGTTGCGGTGACCCAACGGCTTGTGGATTCACCAGCCCTTGTGACATCAGCTTGTTGTGCGACTATTCTGATACCGATGGTGACGGGCTGCTCGACTGCCAGGAGATTCCGGGTTGTTCCGACCCTGAAGCAGACAACTACAACGAGAATGCAACGGATGAAGGTCCTTGTAACTACAACGGTTGTACCAATACGGACGCTGTCAACTTCGACAGCGGTGCCAATACTGACGACGGCAGTTGCCAGTTTGAGATCACGTTCCGCGTAAACGCTTCCAACACGACTGTGGATGGTGCGATGGGCTTGACTGGTGATGTTACTGGCGGTACTTCAGCGGACATGTCGGCCATGGGATACGGCGTCTGGCAGCTTACCGTAACGCTCGGTGTTGGAAGCTTTGACTTCAACTACACCAACGGTGGCATGACCGAGTCTATTTCTGGTGACTGCAGCGCGATGCGTTCGGTCACAGTAACGGACAGCCCCATGATTCTGGATGCAGTGTGTTACGCTGAGTGCGGACTCTGCTCAGGATGCACCGACCCGTTCAGTGCGGAGTACAATCCCTTCGCAGGTTCGGACGACGGAAGCTGTGCTACGGCCATTGTCTATGGTTGTACTTACCCTGACGCCAGCAACTACAATGCTTCAGCTACCGTGGACGATGGTACTTGTGAGGTGAGCGGTTCGAACCCTTGCCCCACCGACCTCGATGGCGACGGTGCTACGGCTGTAGGTGACTTGCTGCTCTTGTTGGGTAGCTTCGGTCAGCCTTGCGACTGATCCCGAATCACCGGTAAAGATGTTGGAAAGGCGCCCCTCGGGGCGCCTTTCTTTTTGCGCCAGCAAATAGAATATGGACGGCTGCGAAGCCGCTGTTGAGGGTGGTGGATCCCACTGCAGATTCACCTTGTCAGTTGGTCGCGGAGGCACCACTGACAGCTTCTAGGTTTTGGTTACGGAAGGCCGTTCGAAACGTCGGACGGCCTTCTCCGTCTTTCAGAATCTGCCCTTACTTTGCCACTATGGCTTGGCAAAAGGACCTTTCTCTGTTGTTGCTTCGATTGGGTGCAGGTGGTTTAATGGTGCCGCACGGCTGGAGCAAATTGAACCGGCTGATGACAGGATTAGAGGCCGGAGAGGTCAAGTTCTATGATTGGATGGGCATCGGAACAGAGGCTTCTTTGGGGCTGGCTGTTTTCGGTGAGTTGGTGGCGCCGGCCTTTTTGGTACTGGGTTTGTTTACCCGATGGATGTCCATACCCGCGGCCATCACCATGGCGGTAGCGGCTTTCGGCGCGCATGCCGGCGACCCCATTTCAGACAAGGAACACGCCTTGCTTTTCCTGGTGCCTTTTGTGGTGCTCGCCCTGATGGGAGGGGGGAAGTACAGTGCAGATCACCGTTTACAGCGTCCCCGTTGATTCAATGGGCGGTCAGGAAATGACCGTTCGTGAAGAGAAGGCCATGCATGCCTTACTCAACAGAAACTTAGCCCAACGCGGAGAGTTGAGCCTGTAGGACTTCAATCTTGGCGGCGGCATCGGCCTCTTTGGCGCGCTCTGCGGCCACGACCTGCTCGGGTGCTCCGTTCACGAATTTCTCGTTGCTCAATTTCTTGCGCACGATGTTCAAGAAGCCTTGCTGGTATTCGAGATCCTTGCGGATTTTTTCCTTCTCAGCATCGAGGTCAACCGCATCGCTGGCCGGAATGAAAAATTCATGGGTTTCTACCACGAAGCCAAATGCGCCCGTCACCTTTTCGGTGATCCGTTCGACTTCAGTGACGTTGCACAAGTGACACACCACGCTTTCGAGCTCGGCGGGGTAGGGCTTGCCGTCGGTGTCGACGATGACTTTGAGGTCGAGGGCTTGTTTGTTGGGGATGTGGCCTTTTTGACGAATGCCCCGTACTTCGGCCACAATGCGGGTCGTCAGGTCGAAGTCGGCGAGCAGTTGGTCATTCGTGGCTTCACCGGATCGCGCGGGGAACGGCGATTGGCACAACAGCGTTCCTTCAGGGCGCTCCTGAAGCAGGCTGTACACTTCTTCCGTAAGGAAAGGCATGAAAGGGTGGAGCAGCGACAGCATGCGCTCAAACAAGCGGACCGTGGCATCGTAGGTCGCGCGGTCGCAGGGCTCGCCGTAGGTCGGCTTGGCCAACTCGAGGTACCACGAGCAGAAGTCGTCCCAGATGTGCTTGTAGGTGGCCATCAGGGCCTCGCTGAGGCGGAACTCGGCAAAGGCCTGTTCTATGTCGGCCAAGACGGCTTCGGACCGGGCCTCGAACCATTGGATGCCAGCGGCAGCGTGGGCGGGTTGTACCGCTGTCTCGCTGACTTCCCAGCCTTTGACCAGGCGGAAGGCGTTCCAAATCTTATTGGAGAAGTTCCGGCCTTGCTCACAGAGGGACTCGTCGAAGGGAAGGTCGTTCCCGGCGGGCGAGGTGAGCAACATCCCCACGCGGACGCCGTCGGCGCCATATTGCTGCATGAGTGCAATGGGGTCGGGGGAGTTGCCCAATGACTTGGACATTTTCCGTCCTTGCTTGTCCCTCACAATGCCCGTGTAGTACACGTTTTTGAAGGGGGGAGCTTGGCGGTACTCGTAGCCGGCGATGATCATACGGGCCACCCAGAAGAACATGATTTCGGGTGCCGTAACGAGGTCGTTGGTGGGGTAGTAGTAATCCACCTCTTCCTTGGAATAGAAGCCATCAAATACGCTGATGGGCCAAAGCCAGGAGCTGAACCACGTGTCGAGGACGTCTTCGTCTTGTCGAAGGTCAGCTGGCGTGATCGTCCGTCCGGCTGCTTCGGAGGCCTTCTGGGCTGCAGTATCGGCGTCTGCCGCCACCACAAACTTGGCATCGGCCGCGGTAGGCTCCCCTTCGTAGTACCACGCCGGAATCCGGTGGCCCCACCACAATTGGCGGGAGATGCACCAGTCTTTGACGTTTTCCATCCAATTGCGGTAGCTGTTCTTGAACTTGGCCGGGTGGAATTGGATGGTGTCATCCATGACGTGATCCAAGGCTGGCTTCGCCAGGTCTTCCATGGCGACAAACCACTGCATGGACAGGCGGGGTTCGATGACCGCGCCGGTGCGCTCAGAACGGCCGACTTTGTTGGGGTGATCCTCCACTTTGAGGAGGTGACCTGCCGCATCCAAGGCGGCCGTGAAGGTCTTGCGCGCCTCAAAGCGGTCCTGTCCTTCGAAGGATCCGCCTACGGCATTGACGGTGCCGTTGGGGTTGAACATGTCGATGACTTCGAGGTCGTGCTTCTTGCCGAGCTCATTGTCGTTGGGGTCGTGTGCCGGGGTGACTTTGAGGCAGCCGGTTCCAAATTCACGGTCCACATACTCATCGAGGATGATGGGCACGCTGCGCCCTGCGAGGGGGACAATGGCACGTTGGCCATGCAGATGGGTGTACCGCTCGTCTTCGGGATGGATGCAAATGGCAGTGTCGGCGAGGATGGTTTCGGGACGCGTGGTGGCGATGGTGAGCCATTCGTCTTGGCCTTCGATCTGATAGCGGACGTGGTGAAGCTTGGATTGCTCCTCGGTGTGGATGACCTCCTCGTCACTCACAGCAGTCAAGGCCTCGGGGTCCCAATTGACCATCCGCAAGCCCCGGTAAATGTGGCCTTTGGCGTGAAGGTCGAGGAAGGTGTCGATGACGCTCCGGCTGTAGTGCTCGTCGAGGGTGAAGTTGGTGCGTTCCCAATCACAGCTGGCGCCGAGTTTGCGGAGCTGCTTCAAAATGATGCCGCCATGCTCGCGCGTCCAATCCCAAGCGTGCTCCAAAAAAGCATCACGGCTGAGGTCGGATTTTTTGATGCCTTGATCGCGCAGTTTGTGGACCACTTTGGCCTCTGTCGCGATGGACGCATGGTCGGTACCGGGAACCCAGCAGGCGTTTTTGCCTTGCATGCGGGCCCGGCGAACCAAGACATCCTGGATGGTGTTGTTGAGCATGTGCCCCATGTGCAGCACGCCCGTGACATTCGGTGGTGGAATGACGATTGTATACGGCTCCCGTTCATCGGGCACGCTTCTAAACGCTTTGGCATCCTCCCAAACTTGGGTCCAGCGGTCTTCGACGGTGGTGGGATCGTACTGTGAGGGGATGTCTTGTGCCATGGCGAAAACGAACGGAGCGGTTGCGGCGTCAAATTTAGCCTGTTAAAATGGCGTTAACCTTGCTTCGAGATGGATAAAGGCCGCTTTATCTTTCAAGTGGAAATCAATCAATCCCTCATTATGAAGAAGGTTCTCCTTACCCTCGCCGTGGTTTTCGGCGGATTCATCATCGCCGGAGCCCAAGAAGTGGTCAACGGTCCTGTCCTCAGCATCGACAAGGAAGTGCACGATTACGGCACGATCGACCAAGGCGCTGATGGCAACTGTGTGTTCACCGTCACCAATGACGGCACGGACCCGCTCATCATCTCCCGTTGCAAGGGTTCATGCGGCTGTACCGTACCCCAGTGCGACAAAGATCCCATCATGCCCGGTGCCACGAGCTCCATCAAGGTGAAGTACGACACCAAGCGTGTTGGCCCCATCAACAAGAGTGTGACCATCACTTCAAACGCCTCTAACGAGCCTACGAAAGTGATCCGCATCAAGGGTAAGGTTGAGGCTGTAGCCCAGCAAGTTGGCGCTCCTGTCAAGGAGGCAGCTGGCCCCACCAACAAGCAGTAATGCTCCGGGCCTTCGGCCCTTCAAAATCAGCAAGCCGCTCCGGAAATCCGGGGCGGCTTTCTTTTTGTGAAAACCTGGGGTGCCTCGGGCCTGTTGCAAGGTCATGTTCGGAATGTTTAAGAAAGACCCGGTTGAGAAGCTCCGCAAAGAGCACGCCCGGTTGTTGGCAGAAGCCCACCGCTTGAGTACGGTGGACCGCGCCCGGAGCGATGAGATGACGGCCAAAGCCGCAGAGGTCGAAGCCCAGCTTGTGGCCCTCACCGAAAAAGGAGGGGCATGAGGACAGTTGCCATTATCGGAGACAGCAAGGGGATTGGCCTGGCCTTGCGGGAGCAGTTGCTCGCTGAGGGAAACCGGGTCATCGGGGTTTCCCGCACGGGGGCCCAAGCGACAGGAGAGTACACCGGCCTGGTCTTTGATGCTGTGGCCCATCCCTGCGACCTGTCGTCTTTTACGGACCGTTTGGATGGCCTCGTGTATTGTCCGGGAACCATTTCACTCAAGCCGGTGCGCGGGGTAAAGCCCGAGCTCATGATGGAAGACTTCAAGGTCAATGCCGTCGGTTTTTTGCATTCGGTGCAGGCCAATCTGAAACTGCTCAAGGCGGCCGCGGCCCAGCCACTGGGGGGTGTGCCGTCGGTGGTGGGGTTCTCTACGGTGGCGGTCCAGACGGGCATGGGTTTTCATGCTTCTATTGCCGCGGCCAAAGGGGCGGTTGAAGGGCTGGTGCGGACCATGGCGGCTGAATTTGCCCCGGATATCCGCGTCAATGCCGTCGCCCCGTCCCTGACGGATACGCCGCTGGCTGCTTCGTTGCTCTCGTCAGATGCCAAACGCGAAGCCAGTGCAGAGCGCCATCCCCTGAAGCGGGTGGCGTCCGCTTCGGATGTGGCGGCGATGGCTGCCTTTTTGTTGTCGCCCGGTGCTTCTGCCATCACAGGCCAAGTCATGCAGGTGGACAACGGGATGAGCGC
The DNA here is from genome assembly GCA_016780385.1 of Flavobacteriales bacterium. Lineage (GTDB taxonomy): Bacteria > Bacteroidota > Bacteroidia > Flavobacteriales_D > Sanyastnellaceae > UBA8752. The sequence continues at coordinate 1,128 of JADHLY010000030.1, read as the reverse complement.
AGTGCGATGAGTGCCGGTGTGTCAGAGCGAAAGGTCTTGACGCGCGATGAGATCGCGGCACTGCCGCAACGCTATCGTGCGCGACTGGTCAACTCCATCAGCGGATTCAAATCGGCCAACCTCGTCGGCACGGCCGATGCCGATGGCCGCACGGCGTGTTGCATCGTTTCAAGCGTTGTGCATTTGGGCTCGGACCCCGCTCTGATGGGTTTGGTATTCCGGCCGCCAGGCAGCGAGGCCCACAACTACAAAAACCTCAGTGCGTCAGGGTGTTTTACCCTCAGTCACGTCACGGCGGCCATTTGTGGGGCGGCCCACCAGACCAGCGCCCGTTACCCTGAAGGGACATCCGAGTTTGATGAAGTGGGGTTGACGCCCTGTTGGTACGGAGAGGGCGATGGACAGTTCTCTGCCCCGGCAGTGGAGGAGTCACCGGTGAGGATGGGCTTGACGGTGGCGCAGGACATCCCTCTGCCCAATGGCTGCCGGTTTGTCATCGGTGCGGTTCAATGGGTGGATTTCAAGGCTGATGCCCAAGCCGAGGATGGGTTCTTGGACCTGTCCGCGTTGGGCACGGTGTGCATTGGTGGTTTGGATGCTTATCACGGTGCTGCGCCGCTGGGCAGGGTGAGCTATGCCAAACCAGGCCGTCCCTTAGAAGTGCGGAGGGACTTCATGCAAGGTTGGGACTGACCGATGTCCGCCCTGCCGCCACTGCGCATTATTTGGCTCAAGCGGGACCTGCGCTTGCGGGATCACGCACCGATGGCGGAGGCGTTTCGCATGGGAGGCCCCCATTTGGCCGTCTATTGCTTCGAACCCCAAGACCTTGCGCACCCCACCACCTCAGGACGGCATGTGGGATTTGTGCAGCAAGGGCTTGCGGATATGGATGCCCAGTGGACGAGCTGGGCGCAGGAAGGCCGGGTGCGGCCCGGCATGCAGACCACGGTATTGCAGGCGCCTTTTGCCGAGGTGGTGGCCCATTTGATGGAGCGCTTCGACATCACAGGCGTGCACAGTTATGTGGAGACGGGCCTTCGACATACGTATGACCGTGACCTCGCACTCAAGGCCCAGCTCGCGCAAGCGGGGGTGCCTTGGCATGAGCACCAGCGGGACGGGGTG
>JADHLY010000029.1 GCA_016780385.1 Flavobacteriales bacterium | reverse complement strand
ATGGCAGCTGCGAAATGCCAGATGCCTGCGGCCAATGTGATGGAAGCGGCGTCGATGCCGATGCCGATGGCCTGTGCGACTCAGATGACAACTGCATCGATACCACGGCTTGCAACTACCTCACAACAGCAGCGGACAGCTGTGAATACCCTGCGATGGACCGAGACTGTGACGGGATCTGCTTCAATGACGCCGATGAAGATGGCGTCTGTGATGAACAGGAAATTCCAGGATGTCTAGATCCCTTGGCGTGCAACTTTGATTCCCTGGCGACGGACTCATCTCAATGCCTCATCCTTGATGCCATTGACGTGTGCGGTGGGGACTGCACATCGGATTCGGACAGTGATGGCGTGTGCGACGATGAGGACAACTGCACGGACATTGGGGCTTGTAACTACACAGATGCCGCCAACGCGGTGTGTTTGTACGCTGACGAATGCGGAGTGTGCGGGGGCGACGGCATTCCAGAAGGGGACTGTGACTGCAATGGAAATGTGCTCGACGAATGTGGCACTTGCGGGGGGGATGGAATCCCTGCAGGGGATTGCGATTGTGACGGCAACCTCGACGAAGACGGAGACGGGTTGTGCGACAACCTCGACGCCTGCACCGACACTACAGCCTGCAACTACATGAACCCGTTTGCCCTGTCTTGTCTGGAGCTTGATGAGTGTGGCATCTGCGGAGGCGATGGCCCAGACTTGACCTTCCAATTGGAGACGGTTTGGACTTATGATGAAGACACCGATGGCGACGTTTCAAGCAACGCCGCTGAGCCCATGGATATCCCTTGGATGGGCCCAGGGGCTTACCAACTGAGCGGAAACGCCATCAACTTCCAGCAGATGAACTCGGACCCCGAGTACTTCACCATTGACATTCCCGCTGGATACGAGATGACGGGCATTACCATGCTCGAATACGACCAGAGCAGCTACGCCTTGGCCAACGATACCTTGGCCTTGCCCTTTGGCAATGGCGGCTTCATGGGGGTAGGCCCCGGTGATTCATTGCCCGTGATTCAAACCGAGGCTGACTTCTATGCTGCAGCCATGGCGCTCGATGGCGGTGCATTGGTCGGGGTGCATCCCGGATCGGCCCCCGGAGATGATGTCCTGGATGATTTGGCCCAAGCCTTCAACTTCTACGGCTTGATCATGCCAGGCTTCAGCAACACCCTCGGCGAAGGGTCCTGGACCTTTATGTTCAAGGAAGGCAACACGGACACGCTGACCGTTGACGCTTACGCTTCGTGGACGTTCAGTCTCGAGATCGCGGCTGTGGATGATGCCGATGCCAGCATTTTGCTGTATACCTGCGCGGACACCTGCTACAACGACGTCAACGAAGACGGCATCTGTGATGAGATACAGGTGGTGGGTTGTTTCGACCCCAATGCGGTGAACTATGCGCCCGATGCGGTCTTTTCAGGTCCCTGCACATATCCACCGAACTACTGCTCGCCAGTGTTTGACCCTGCGCTCATGGACACCACCTTCGTCGCGTGCGTGGACGACCTTCCCATGGAAATTCCCACGGCCACGGCGTACAATCCGTGCGACTCCTCGACCTCCGTGGTCTACTCAGAAATTGTGGGGCTCGATACGCTCACGGCGTGCGCCCAGTACATCACCTTCCAGCACATCGGTCTGAACCTTGCACAAGGGCTGTTGACCGTGGCGATGGAGACCTACGCGGTCAAGGATGAGACCGGTCCTGTCATCACTGTGATGCCGGCCATGACGGTATTTAGCTGTCCTGACACCACAGATTTCGGTGCTGCTGAGGCCATTGATGCTTGTCACGATGTGGCGGACATTACATATTCCATTGACAGCACTTGGGTAGACAGTACCCTCGCACTCTGCGCCGGAAACTATGTGTTGCACAGGACCATCCTCGCTTCGGACGTTTGTGGCAACACGACTTCCAACGGCTATACCATCAGTGTGCGAGACACCACGCCGCCCACCATTGCAGGAATGCCCGCCGACGTCGAGCTGAGCTGTGATGCGGCCGTCCCTGTGGACATGCCCATCCACCAGGATGAATGCAGTGGCTCCGACTTGGTCATGACCACCGGAACCGAGCCTGGCGATTGCCCCTCCGAGTTCACGCTGCTCAGAACGTTTACCGCCACCGACGGTTGCGGCAATGCGGTCTCCGCTGTTCAAGAGGTGCAGTTTGTGGACACACTGGCTCCCGTCATTACGGCCGGGCCTGCAGACCTCCTGCTCGCTTGTGATCAGTCGGTTCCCGACAGTGCCATTACGGCGTCCGATGCCTGTTCATCGCCCCTGATTGCCTACATGGATTCCATCCAGCCAGGCGATTGCCCCCAGGAATACACCATCTTGAGGATTCACACCGCGACGGACGCTTGTGGCAATGCGGACTCTACCATCCAGACCATTCAGTTGGTGGACACCGTAGCGCCCCAATTTGTGGCCCTCGATCCCTTTGTGCAGTCCGATTGTTCCATGTTCTTGACGCCACTGGCGGAAGCCGTGGACAGCTGCGGTGAAGTGGATTTGACCTTCGCCTCTTTCTCTGCCTACGGTGCAGAGGTGCCTGGACAGCTCATCAGGCTGTACACCGCAACAGACGCCTGTGGCAATGCAACGGAAGGCCTTCAGTTGGTCTCGTTTGGAGATGCCGCGGACTGCTCGGGCTGTACCAATGAGACCGCACTCAACTACGATGCTTCTGCAGTGCTCAATGATGGTTCTTGCGACTTTGGGGGCATCTACGACCAGTCCGGTACCTGCATTTCAGATGCGGACGAAGATGGCGTATGTGACCAACTCGAAATCATCGGTTGTCAGGATTCCTTGGCGTGCAACTACCTCGACATCGCCACGGATGCGGGACTCTGTACCTATCCAGCAGACATCGCCCGCAATTGTGATGGCTCTTGTGTGAGCGACACGGACGGCGACGGGATCTGCGACGAAAACGAGCTGGCAGACTGCATGGACATCAATGCGTGCAACTTCAACCTCATGGCCACGGACAGCGATCCCGGGGCTTGCGAATATGATTGCCAGGGATGCACGTACTCGGATGCCGAGAACTACGAACTGACCGCCACGTCTGACGACGGGTCCTGCACGTTTGACTTGAGTGGTTCCGCTGTGGAGACCTGCAACGGAGATGCCAATGGCGACGGACAAGTGGGCATCATGGACCTCCTCGATGTCCTCGACGCCTTCGGATCTTACTGCGGTGAGTAAGGCTTAGACCGACTTACAGTGACATCGAAAAGGGCTGCCGGTTGGGCAGCCCTTTTTGTTGCGCGCCTTGTGTGTGCCCGTCAACAGGAGGTCAGCATTCGTTCCCGAACTCGCTGAGGATGGAAAGGATGTCGCTCACACCGACGGCGCCATCGCCATCCACATCGCCACTGCACCCCTCCGGCAGATCGTCGGCCATGCAGCCAAACTGCGAAAGGGCCGCCAGCACATCGGCTGTCGCCACAAGTCCGCTTTGGTCCAAATCCTCTGGGCAGGTGCTGGGAATGGGCCCGAAGTGAGCCGCAAAGAGGTGGTTGGTCACCGCAGGGCCGGGGGCGGTCGTCAGCCTCAAATGCACCGTTCCCGGCTCCAATACCACCCCGTCAGGCGTGAGCGCATCGCCAATCAGGCTTCCTGTACCGTCGAGCCAAGCCGCTTCCATCAAGTCGCCATTGAACCACAAGGTGTCGAGGGTTGCCAGGGATGGTGCTTCTACAGAGAGTGCATAGACGTCCCGGTCTTCGCTGGGGAAGGGGGCGTCCGTGCCCTGCTGGGTGGAGAAGCCCATGGTGGTCTGACCCGCAGCAATGGGGTAGGCGGTGACGATGTCGTCGGGCTCGTCCATGCCCCGGAGCGTCAGGGCCAGTTCATCGTTCAATGACGTGTGAAAGACCCCATTTACAAAGAACCGCTCGCGGTGGGTTGGATTGTACATCGTGGAAAGGGCATCCGAGCTATACGTCGAAACGACCCCGTCATCATAGGAGGTGATGAAGGCGAACTCCAGGTCATCGGAGAGGGGCTTTTCGTTGAGCCCGGTCACCTGGTCGCCCGTGTTTCCATTGCAGTTCACATCGATGCTCCAGAAATTCTGGAAGAGGAAGTCCCACATGACCCAATTGTCCTCAAGGCCGCCGAAGAGGAAGACGCCGGGATCCCCGGAATAGAAGTAGTCGGTGCGCAAATCCCGCACGGCATCAGAGCGTTGCTCGATGTCAAAGCCAAAGAGGTCCCCCAGGTCTTCGAGCCAGCCGACGGAAAAGTTGCTGCCGTTGTGCGGGGTTCCTGACGTGACCAATTTGGCCACGCGGTGGTGCGCATTCCCACTGTCGTCGACCGGCCAGTATTCGGGGTTTTGCAGGTATTCGCGGGCAGCGAGTCCCCCCATGCTGTGGCCGACCAGGATGATCTCGGGGGCACCTGTGGCTTCGAGGATTTCGGCAACGGCATCCGCGACCGCGAGGCCTTGCTTGGCAGCTGCAGCCTGACCGCTGAAGACGCCATCGGAGTTGGCGGCTGAGTTGGACCAACACGTGCCATTGGTATTGCATTCGAAGTTGATCCGGAAGAAGTCCGCATGGGCCATCGGCAGCGCGGTAAAGGGAAGGACCTCGTCGAGCACAGAGGGGTTCTGCGCCCCATCTCCATTGAGGCAATACCGCAGTTCCGGGCCTTCAATCAAGCCGGCGTCATTGGACAACAGGGCCGCCATGCCCCCCCAACTGCTCGCGTCGCCACTCAAGCCGTGCAGAAACAGCACGGGCAAAGGAAGCCGGGCGTCATACAGGTCGATTTGCGCTTGCAGGGGCCTTAAAGTGCCCACAAGGCAGATGCAAATCAGGGAGAAAGCGTGGCACCACCGGAGCGTCATAGGGTCAAGATACAGGAATCCAATGGGTCACTTTCGCCGTGCACGAACCGTCCACTGTAACTTGCAAAAGATGCAGTTTGTAAAGCTCGATGCGGCCGGGAACGACTTCGTGGCGATCGACCTCCGAAGCCAGGAAAACGAAGGTTGGGTGCCACACCCCCAGTCCGTGGCCCATTGGTGCGATCGCCGCCATGGCATCGGGGCCGATGGCGTGCTGCTCATGCGTTCGGGTGGTGCAGGTGCAGATTTCCATTTGACCTTTTTGAATCCCGATGGGAGTGAGGCCTTTTGTGGCAATGGCGCTCGCGCGGCCTTTGCCTGGTGGCGCAGCCTCTCGGAGGGGCAATTCAATGACGCCCATTTTTCTGCCCTCGATGGGATCCACGAAGGACATTGGGTCGAAGGGGAGCCCTGCGTGGATTTACATGTCACGACACTGCCGGAGGATACCGCCCACGGGGCTTATGTGCACACAGGGACTGAACACCTTGTACTGGGCATGCCTGCCGAGGATTTACCGGAATTGGACCTGCATTCGTTGGCGCCTCCGCTGCGTCACCATGCAGACTTTGCGCCGCAGGGGGTCAATGTCAACGTCGTAGCGACCTCTCCCGACGCCGACGGCTACTTCGCGATGCGCACCTTTGAAAAGGGCGTCGAGGCGGAAACCCTCAGCTGTGGCAGCGGTACGGTAGCGGCTGCCGCGGTATTGCGGTGGAGCATGGGGGGCGAGGCTTTCAAGTTCCGCGCCCTTGGTGGGAGGCTCGGCGTCGTTTTCGAAGGCGAAAAACGGGCGTGGTTATCCGGGCCCGTGGAGATGCCATTCTCTGGAACCATATTGCCGTCGTGAAAGGACCGTGGATTTGCGCCTTGTGGATGGCGATGACTTGGGGTGTTGCGGGACAATCCGTTCCGTTTCCACCAGCGCCAGATGCGCCGTTGCGGCCGTTTTCAGACGCGGCCAAAGCCAGTGTGCTGACCTGCAGCCCAGGCGCGGCATTGTACAGCGCTTTTGGGCACACCGCGATCCGGGTAACGGACCTGGCCGCTGATCCTCCGCTCGACCGGGTGTACAATTTTGGGACCTTCCAATTCAGCGACGGCTTCTACGCGAGGTTCATCCAAGGTGAGTTGATTTACTCCCTGAGCACCAGCACGTTTGGTGGTTTTCTCGAAGAATATATCCGCAGTGGCAGGGGGGTAGAGGAACAGCAACTGGCCCTGACCCCCGAAGACATCGCAAGGCTGGACGCCTACCTCATCGCCAATGCCCACCCGGACCACCGGGATTACAGGTACCTCTTTCTGTATGACAACTGTGCCACCCGCGTGATCACGGTACTCGAGGAGGTTTTTGGTCCTCGGCTTACGGTGGACTGCACAGACCGGCGCGACAGCACTTTTCGCGACCTGCTGCATGGCAAATTGGGCGGCGTGCCATTGATCCGGTTTGGAATCGACGTGGTCTTGGGGCTTCCGGTAGACGCACCCTTGGGTAAGTGTGGCGATGCCTTTCTTCCGGACTACCTGGCCGAGGAGCTAGAGGGCATGGTGATGGATGCCCAGACGATGACCGAGCGTCCGCTCGTCTCGGCAAGGCGTGAGCTGTTGCCAAGCATGTTGCCGGCCTACCCTAATGAAGCTGGTTGGCCTGTGACCGCAGCGTGGGTGCTGCTGGTGTGGTGCGCCATCGAAACCGCCCTTGGTAAGCGTTGGATGCGCAAAGGGCTGCCTTGGTTCACCGGATTGACCGGGGCACTGCTGGCCTTTTTGTGGTGGGGGACAGACCACGCCGATACCCGATACAACCTCAACATATTGTGGGCCAGCCCACTGCACCTTCTCGGTCCGGGTTTGGCAGGGGCATCTCCCCATTGGAAGCGCCAGCTTGGTCGCGCACTGGGCATGATGGCCGGCGGAACGGCGTTGCTGAGTATTTCCAACTTTACCATCGGGATGCAGGCGTTTCACCCCGCCGTCCTTCCGCTGGGGTTGGCCGTGTTCCTGTGTTTCGAACCCTGGCGCAAACCCACGCGGTCATGATGCGCGGGCTCCTCTCCATTTGCGCAGCGGTCGTGCTCTGCTGCACAGGCTGTCGCAGTGAACCCGTGACGTGGCGAACACCGTTGCATGATGTGGTATTCCTCAACGACACCTTGACATGGGCCAACCTCGTGCCGGATACCCTCTGGGAGGATGGCGATGATGGATTGGTGCTGAGTGCTGGAGGAGAACTGTCACTGCTGGATGCGTCATCACTCATCCCCAACCTCGATACGAGTTGGTCCACTTCCTTCACCTTGCCTTTCATTGGAGGCCCCATTCCCGTGGCGCCCGGCGCTGAAATCTGGTCTGAAGAAGAGGTCGTTAATCTGGACCTGCCGGGCGTGGATTTGCGCAGGGTGCGGCTTGGAGCTGGCGCGCTGGTGGTGACGGCATCTACTTCGGTACAGGGGCCGTTGGTCCTGCGCTACACGATCGATGATGGCGCTTTTCCAGCGTCTGTGAACGGGGGCAGCAATGAGGTGATCCTGGAAGTCTTGCCGGGCGTTCCCTCTCAATTCACCTTGCCCTTGACAGGGGTCGAGCTGGACCTTGATGGCGCAGAAAACCTCGACTGGAGTCGACTGGTCACTTCATGGAGCGTTTCTGTGTCCGAGGACGCGACCACAGAGGTGGGGTTGTTTGGCAACGACATGTTGGAACTGGATGTGGCATTTTCTGGGCTGGAAGTGGCCCAGGTCGAGGGGCGTTTTGGCCACCGGATGCTCGATCTCGGCGATACCTTGGACATCGAAGGTGTAGCGGCTTTGCAGGACCTGCAGGTCGGCTGGACAGCACTGGAGTGGGAGGTGGTTTTTCACAACACCGCCGGCTTAGACCTGCTGCTGCAATTGGAAGGGCTGTCTCGCCTGGACAGCGGCGAAGTGGTGGTGGTGACCCCACTTGAAGATCCAGCATTGGAGGCGCCCATTTTCTTGACGCGGGGGGTGGTCAATGAAACGACCGACATGGCCCACTGGGAGGTGTCACCCTCAACATCCGAGCTGGTCTTGGGTTCAGGGTCCAGCACCTTGCCCAGTTTCCTGTCATCCATTCCTGATGCTGTCATTTTCGACGGCGCGGTGGAGGTCAATCCCCTGGGCGATGTGTCCGGAGGGCATGACCGCATCGATCTGTACCGGCTGCCTGAGATCGATTGGACGGTCAGTGCACCACTTGAAGTAGGGGTGTCCAATGCATTGATTATAGACACATTGGACTTCGATGTTTCCGAGCACATTGAGTTCGATGGAGACGTCGTTTTGAACATCAAAAACAGCCTGCCTGTGGGCGCTCAACTGGAAGCGTCGCTCGTAGATGTGCCCCTCGTTCTGACCTTGTTGGAGGGTACTGGCGGGGTGGCGGAGTGGATGTCTTGGCCCGCCTTGACGGTGGCGCCGGGAACCGGAGATCCGGAGGGGCCTGTCGGTTCTTCCTTCACGTTTTCTTTGGAGCCTATTCAGTTCACCGCGATGCAACTTGGGGCCCGCTTGGCCGTTCGGGTGCAGTTGGAGACCCCGCCAGCCGGCGCGCGATTCGATGCCGATCAAGGGTTGGTTATCCAAGGCCATCTCGATGGTGATGCCGTCATCATGATTGAATGATGAAACGCACAATCTTCATCGTTTGGTTGGGCTTCGGCGCTATGGCTTCGGGGCAGTCCGACAGCCTCGATCTGACAAGGGTGCAGCGCTTGGACGTGTATACCGAGGCCTGCTGGGGTTCCAATGCGCTCAACAAGTTTGTTTTGGCCGGGGCGGCCTTTGGTGGGGACATCACCAGTCCGGTGCGTTCGCTGACGTCTTTGACCCACGACAAGGGAGTAGGTTTTGCTGGAGGGTGGATGCGGTCAGGGATCCATGCGGTTTTGCCCGCCATGGAGTTGGTCGATCCCCCGCAAATGGGCCGATGGCAAACCGTGGTAGGGCTCGAGACATCCCAATGGGCAGCAGCGGAGTGGAGCCCGGCGGCGGCCACCTTGGCTTTTGGTCCACACGGCATTGGGCGCGGAGGCAGTTTGGCCGAGACGGGGTATTTATGGATGTCAGCGACCATGTTGCGCATCGGCGGCATTCGAACCACCTCCCGATCGGTGCGCGGAATCCCCATGAACTGGACCTTGGAATGGGGTGTGCGCATGGGTGAATTGCACCGCTCTCTCGCGGCACGCATCGGGCGCAACAGCGAATACAGTTGGGACGATGAAATGGCAGCAGCCAGTATAGAGGCGCATCAAATACAGAATTTGACATCGGGCAGCGCAGTGGCCTTGGATGTGGCCATGCAATGGGCAGAGGCCGATGGCGGTCATGGACGTCCCGACACCTGGTCAGTGGCCCTCCGGAATTGGGGGCGAGGAGGCCGCTGGCAAATGGAATCCGCCCAATGGGACACGTCATTTTCCACCCCGGGCTGGGCGCTGATTTCCGGAGCTGCCCCTGATTTCTCAGGAGCCGCAGAGCGCGATACTTTACTGGGTGGCTTCAACCGGCGTTTGCCCAGCACTGTGACCTTCCGATGGGAGCGCAGGGCCATCAGGACGCCGGGTGTGGTGTGGTCCCTGACGGCGGAGAAATTGTCCATCGCACCGCGGTGGGAGTGGTCGCTGATGCGGCGCACGGGTCGAGGGGCCATCCAAACAGAGGTGGGGCTGGCATATGGCGGCTTTGGCGGGGCCTTCATTCCATTGAACTTGAACTTGCCCTCCCGGGCGGTTCGCCAACACCGCGCCGGCGGCACGCTCGCCATCCGCACCCGCTGGCTCGCTTTGGCGGGAACAGGGGGGCGCATGGGACTTGGCCTCCATTGGCACCGCACCTTCTAAGCCTTCACGACCTTCGCACCATGGAACGCAACCTTCAGAATTCCGGTTGGACCGCAGGCGACCGCCTGCAAATCATCGCTGGCCCTTGTGCCATCGAAGGGGAAGACATGGCCTTTCACATTGCCGAATCCCTCGTGGAGACGTGCACTGCATTGGATTTGCCGCTGATCTTCAAGGGCAGCTATCGCAAGGCAAACCGGTCTCGGATTGACAGTTTCACCGGCATAGGGGATGGCCGCGCATTGGCCATCTTGTCGCAGGTGCGGGAGCGCTTTGGCATCCCCGTCACCACGGACATCCACACCGCCGAAGAAGCCGCGATGGCGGCCGAGCACGTGGACGTATTGCAGATCCCCGCGTTTCTCTGCCGGCAGACCGATTTGCTCGTGGCTGCGGCCAACACGGGCAAAGTGGTCAACATCAAAAAAGGCCAGTTCCTCAGTGCAGAATCCATGGAGCACGCTGTGGTCAAGGTGCACGAGAGCGGCAACCCCAAGGCCTGGGTGACCGAGCGGGGCACCACCTTCGGCTACCAGGATTTGGTCGTCGATTTCCGAGGCATGGCCGCGATGCGGACTTTTGGACCGGCCATCATGGATTTGACCCACAGCCTGCAGCAGCCCAACCAGAGTTCTGGCGTCACGGGCGGCAGGCCAGAATTGATTGCCCACATGGCCCGCACCGCAGTCGCGGCAGGCGCCGATGGGGTCTTCATCGAAACCCATCCCGACCCCGCGACCGCCAAGAGCGATGGCGCCAATATGCTCGCCTTGGACCGTTTTGCTGGCCTCGCCCAGCAAATGAAGACCATGCGCGGGGCCTACCTCGAAGCCACCCGTTGATCCCATGCGCCTGCTGCTCCTCTTTTTGGCATGTTGGCCTCTGGTGGTCTTGGGACAAGGCCAGGACTCCATCGAAGTCCGGGTATTCGGCGCGGAAGGGGTGGACGCTGCGACGGCGCTGTGGGTAGATGATGAGGGGTGCGTTATCGCGGGTGAAACCACCTCTGCCATCACCATGGCAGCGGGCCAGGCATCTTGGGCGCCAGGAGGGCCTGTGGGACAAAAAGGCTTTTTTGCGGTGCTCGATACCGCGTTGGATCACGTGTGGTCGTTTTCGTTTGCCGGTGATCTCGATGCCCCTCTGGGGGCTCCTTCCACACTGGCAGTCCGCGATGTGGTGCGCAACAATGAGGCGGTCTGGGTGCTCTACGATGCGCCGCGGAATGGACAGTGGCAAGGGCATTTGATGGGAGTGCACCCCGAAGAAGGCGTTGTCGCTGCGTTTGACCTGGGCAGCACAGGGGCGGTCACCACATGCGCGCTGGTGCCTGCGGGTGGGGAGACCTTCATCGCGGTGGGACACCGGCAGGAAACCACAGCTCCCGCTTCCGCCCCTTCGGGCCTGATGGCCGGGTTGTGGACGGGCAGCACAACGGCACCCGGCTGGGCACCCATTCCTGGCACGGAGGGGATGTCGGCGGCGGATGCATCTTGGCACAACGACACACTCTATGTCGCGGTCCACCGCCACAATGTCCCGGAGGCTCCAGCTGCAGTGGTGATGATCGCTGTGGACAATGGCAACCCCGCCGTGGTCGGAACGGCCCCTGTCGCAGACCCTGCCTTGGCATTGACCGGCGTCACCGCCGGACCCTTGGGGACCGCCTGGTCCGGGACGTTGCAGTCCAGCGATGGGACGCGCGATGCGGTCTTCGGTAAGCTCGAAGCCAGTCCCAATCTAGACGCGCCGGATACGTGGTCCCACGCCTGGATTGCAGAAACCGCCAGCGATTCGGACCGCCCCGGAAGGGCGATCCTGTGGACGGGGGTCATCCTGCAGTGCGCCGGCCACAATACCAACGGAGACGATGCCGCGTCAGACGCGCTGGTGCAACGTCGGTTTGGCGAGACCGGGGCCTGGTTTGGGGTGCACCTTTTCGGTGGCAGTGAAGACGACGATGTGCGGGCCTTGGCACGCGATGACCAAGGAAGGCTCTACGTGGCCGGATCGAGCAACAGCTGGTCGGCTTTAAATGCCGGCAACGGCAGCAGTGACGCCGTTCTATTTCGGGCTTCTTCGTTTGAACTGGATCCCGATTTCGCTTACCAAGCTGCAGAAGCCGTCTTGCCCGTCGACCTCGCCTTTGTGGGCATAACGGAACGCGGTGAGTCGCCCCGCCATTTGACGGGGGTCCAAAGCGGCAGCCTCATGCCCATGGCGCAGGGCGTCCACTGGACGTTGCACGACATCGCAGGAGCGCTGGTCGCCCGTGGCGAAGGCCCTGCACCCGTGCCATCTAAGCCCGGTCTATTGCGGTTGTCCGCTGCCCATTCAAGTGGAACAGAGCACACCTGGATTTGGGTGTTGGACTGACCCCGATCTAGGGTTGGCTGTACCGATGAACCGACTATATTTGCGCTCCCGCTTCCGAAGGGAAGGGGAAACCACCTTGTGGAGGGGGTATAGCTCAGCTGGCTAGAGCGCTTGCATGGCATGCAAGAGGTCCGGGGTTCGAATCCCCGTATCTCCACAACGACAAGACGGTGCGCCCTCCGCGCACCGTTTTTGTTCGGCTCCGTAGTTCAATGGATAGAATAAGGGTTTCCGGTACCCTAGATGCAGGTTCGATTCCTGCCGGAGCTACCACTCTCGAATCCAAGTGATCTGACCATCAGTCACTTGGATTTGTGTTTTCGGTGTTGTTCAAACCACCGTGGATGATGCCTTTTTGGATGGCACTTTTCACGACGGCCAGGAGCTGGGACACCGCGACATGTCAGAAGTCCCACATCCGTTTATCGCAGAGAGCCTCGCCCTTATGGAGGCTTGGCCCGACAGCGAGCGTGACAAGGTGTTCTTCATCCACTTGAATCACACCAACCCCCTGCTTCAACCAGGGTCACCTGCGAGCCTGAACGTAGAGGAAAAAGGGTACCACGTGGCGCGCCACGGTGATCAGTTTCAGTTGTGACCTCCTACCCGGCGTGGTTTGCGCCGCTTGAGGGGGAGCACCTTGGAGATCCGGTCAAAGCCATAGGGGCACCGGGGTGTCTCATGCTGATGCTCCAGGTGGAATGGGTCTTCAGACCTGACCGCGCCTTCCTTAGAAGCGGTGGATTGCCTTGCCGCCACATCTTCTTGGGGACTCCGTTGGTAGAAGAAGTTGGTGTGTGATTCGACCGCATTGTTGAACTCCCGGTGAAACTGTGGCGAGATGGAGCCGGAAAGGGGAGGGGTCAACCAACTCCAATCGCCATTTAATCGGCGCCCGGCGTCAGCTTCAATTTCACAGAACCGCTCAAATTGAGCGCCCAACTCATGGTGATCTCCGATCCTCACCTTCGCGGCATCAAAGCTGTGGAGGACAGCTTGGTTGATGGCTGTGAGCGCTTGGTCCTTCCACAATGTTCGGTCGGATGAGGTGTCCAGGCCCATGGCGATGGCGATGGGTTTTACCAGGTTGTATCGGCCAGCGTCACAGAAGTTGCGGTTGGCGATTTCCGTGCCCATGTACCAACCGTTGAAGGGCGCACATGGATAGGTGATGCCACCAATGACCAGGGCCATTTCGCTGATGACAGGGAGGGCATACCAGCGCAAGCCCAGCGCATCGATGCCAGGGTAGTCAGGGTGTGTGATTTTAATCTCTGGAAACAGCTTGGGATGTGCCGCAAAATGATCTGCAGGCTCGGTCTCCTCGTCGTGAATCCAGATTGACCACGGCAGCGGGGTGTATGCGCCGCGCTGCTGTGGAGCCCATCCTTGTTGGAGCATGCGTGCTGTAAACTCGGTCGAATGGGGGTCACCCACCACTTGTCCGTCTTCCTGCTCAAACCCAGCATACCTCAACAGCTGGTGGTTGGCTATGCGGACAGGGTCCGGGCGGCCAGGCTCCCCTGGCTGACGTGGGGGGAATACACTGATGACGCTGTGGATGGCACCGCCCTGCCAAGCGGATGTCACATGCTCGTGCAAGGCTTGAATGACGCCTTCGCGGTCCTCGATGTGCCTGCAGTCGCGCACCTGAAGCGTGCGCCACATGTGGCGTCCGATGCACCGGTTGCTGTTGCGCCAAGCCCACTGTACTCCGAACTTGAGCTCAGCCTCAGTATGGGTGTATGTGCCCTTTTCCTCGATTTCCCTTTCGATAGCTTGAAGCCTCGCGTCTCGACGTGTCGCTCCCATGTGGAAGCGCGTATCGTCGTCCATGTCAGACAAGAATATCTTGGCCTGTGTGTAGAGAACAGCGCTTTGTTTGGGGTCAATTGGCATGGAGGTACTGGTCCAACGGATTTGTCGGTGATATGTTCAAGTAAGGTGAACAGGGTATTGTGTTTGGGGAGTGACAAATGTCACATTGGACCATGATTTTTGTTTATCACCATTGAGAATTCTTGGGGTTTTGAACAGCTTCGGGTACTTGGGGAGCCACTTTTTCGTCCCAAATTTGCGCCATGATTGACCGCTATCTCTCTCTTGAAGGCGCCATCGGCGCTGAACTCCAGCAATCCATGTCCCCTGCTGAAGCAGTGGCATTGCTTAAGGATGGCGTTCGCCGCTCCACTTCAGGTGAACCCTCTAAGCGTCAAAGGGCGGAGCTACTTCAGGATGCAGCTGGCGGCCAATTTCCTTATGCAGCCGTTCTTTCTTGCATTGACAGCCGGGCTCCAGTGGAACACATTTTCGATGCGGCCTCGGGCGACCTGTTTGTAGCCCGCGTGGCTGGCAATGTGGCCTCTCCAGATTTGATTGCGAGCCTCGAGTATGCCACAAAGTATGCGGGGAGCAAGGCCATCCTGGTATTGGGACATACGCGCTGCGGTGCGGTGAAAGGAGCGTGGGCAGGACTTGAAGACGGTCATTTGACGGGCCTGCTGGGGCGCATTCAACCGGCTGTCGCTGCGACAAAGGCCGAAGTCGGGGCTGAAGACAGCCTGTCCAACCTCGACCGTTGCTCTACCGTGAATGTTCAAGAGACCATCACCGCGCTGCGGAAGGAGAGTGCCATCCTCTCTGGCTTGGAGGCCGAGGGTGCCATCGCCATCGTAGGCGGGGTGTATGATGTGGCTACCGGAGAGGTGGCCTGGTTGGACTGAACCCGTGAAGATGGCCCCTCCTGATTCAGGAGGGCACATTTTAGGTTGTGCTGATGATGCAGTTAATTGCCGGCATGATCAATAGAACTGCGGCGTTGTTCGCCACCCTTGCTTGGACAGCCTTGGCTGCGCACCAGGATGCCTGTGCACAAACGTTGACTTGTGCAGAGATTCAAGGACAAGCTGATGTGAGCCCTTACGAGGGTCAAGAAGTAACGGTGTCGGCCAAGGTCACGGATTACTTTGGAGATGTGTGGTACATCCAAGACGATTTCGGGGCTTGGAATGGTGTCATGTGCGTCGGTCCCAACGTGATCATCGAGGCGAATCCCCCTTGGTGGAATGCGCCGCGCCAACCTGAGGTGGGGGATGTCATGGAATTGACCGGGACCATTGTCGAAGTCGATGGCAACACACAGTTGATGGACATCACCGACTTTGTATTCATCGATTATTGGAACGCTACCGCTGCCGGCACGGGTTGTACAATCGAGGAAATGATGGACGAGAGCCTCGAAGGAACCCGGGTGCGCTTGGACCCCGTGACGGTAATGTCAGCCCCGGAGGGTGGGGTGTGGACAGCGTCCGATGCCACCGGTACAGTGACCATCATCGGATTGGATACCAACGATCCCAGCAACAATGAGGATCCAGACGGGCCTACGCCGGGCGATGTATACCGCGTCTATGGTTCGGTGCGGCAGATTGGTGCTGAGTATGTGGTGGACCTCTCAGACATCGACACCCTCTCTTTGGTGGTCGGCCTCCAAGAAGAAATGGCCGCAGCATTGAGCGTCCACCCTGTTCCGACCTCCGATGTGTTGCATGTGCAAGGCTGGAACGGTGCGCAACAATGGCAATTGATCGACGCCATGGGACGCACACTTCAATCCGGCAACGCGGGGGGCGCATTTGACCTGGACCTGACTTCCACACCCAAAGGGCGTTATTTCCTGAGCATAAGCCAAGGGGAAGTCACCATCCGCAAACCCGTCATCGTAGACTGACAGGCCAGAAGTGGCGTTCAGATAAAGGGCGTTGGTCCGGTGGCCTGCCCCAATAGGCCTTCTGAAATTTAGTCGTCCAAGGACTCGATGTAGTCCTGGTTGTCACGAACCCGCTGCATGGGGTTGCCCTTGGCACGGCCATAACTGCGGGTCGCATCATTGTACAGGTCAATCCGCTGCGGACGGACGTTTCTGGGCCAAGCATTGTTGGTCAGGTCTGTGTCTGCGGTTTCGAGGTAGGGGTCCAAGGTGATGGAGACCGCCTCCTTCGGCGTGACAAACACCTTGGTCACTTGCTTGCCGCCCTTGCGCCAGATTTCAGCAGGTACCCGGCGCACATCCGTTGTGCCATCTTTATAGGTGAAGCCGACAATGACGGGCATGACCAAGCCTCCAATATTTTCGAAAGTCAGCTGGTAGAAGTGCTTGCCATCGGAGAGCATCTTGAGCTCATCCTCGTCCAGTTGCGCCACATAGTCGCGGTATTCCTTGCGCTCGATTTCCATGACCTCGTACGGATCCACCGTGGTATAGTGGTCGTTGAGTTCGGGGCGCTCTTCGAGTCGGGTGACCGGAATGTCCGTTTTGTCGCGTTCCAGGGAGATGTCCATGGGCTCGGCTTCTTCTTCAGAACGGGCCAGTGCCTTTTCTACTTCAGGATCTCCAGTGGAGATTTGGTACCACTGGATGTCTTGAAGGGCAAGGTCCACGTGGTCATTGGTATAGAACCAGCCGCGCCAGAACCAGTCGAGGTCCACGCTGGAGGCGTCTTCCATGGTGCGGAACAGGTCGGCAGGAGTTGGCCGCTTAAAGGCCCATCGCCGGCCATACTCCTTGAAGGCATAATCGAAGAGCTCGCGGCCCATCACCGTCTCTCGCAGGATGTTCAAGGCCGTTGCGGGCTTGCCGTAGGCGTTGGGGCCGAATTGGAAGATGCTTTCGGAGTTGGTCATGATCGGTGAAATGCGCTTGGGGTCACCACCCATATAGCTGGTGATGTTGCGCGCGGGACCACGACGGGTGGGGTAATTCCGATCAAACTCTTTCTCAGCGAGGTACTGTACGAAGGTGTTCAGGCCTTCGTCCATCCATGTCCACTGGCGCTCATCGGAGTTGATGATCATGGGGTAGAAATTGTGGCCCACCTCGTGGATGATCACTGAAATCATTCCGTGCTTGGTCCTCGCGCTGTAGGTGCCGTCGGGCTCTGGACGGCCCCCGTTGAAGCAAATCATGGGGTACTCCATGCCGATCCACTTCGTATGGACGCTGATGGCAACAGGATAGGGGTATTCGCAAGCGAATTCTGAGTACGTCTCCAGTGTCTGGGCGACGGCTTCAGTGCTGTACTGCTCCCACAGTGGGTTGCCTTCTTTGGGATAGTAGCTCATGGCCAGCGGCGTGTTGTTCTCGAGGGGGACCGCCATCGCGTCCCAGATGAACTTCCGGCTCGAGGCAAATGCGAAGTCGCGGACGTTTTCGGCCTTGAAACGCCATGTGGCGAGGCCTTTTTCCTTGGTCTTCTCGTTTTCGCGCGCCTCCTCCTCGGTGACGATGAGCACGGGGCGGTCCGCTGTTTTGGCTTGCTCCAAACGCGCCCTTTGCGCAACGGTCAGGACCTCCTTCGGGTTTTGCAGTACCCCAGTAGAGGCCACGATGTGATCGCTGGGCACCGTGATGCTCACGTCATAATCACCAAATTCCAAGGTGAATTCGCCGCTGCCGAGGAACTGCTTGTTTTGCCACCCCATGCGGTCGTAATAGGCGCAGAGGCGCGGGAAGAACTGGGCGATGGTGTAGAGGTAGTTGTCTTCTTCCTCAAAATGCTCGTATCCGCTCCGACCACCGATGGCGAGGCGGTCGTTGATGTTGTACCACCAATCGATCTGGAAGGTGAATTTCCCACCGGAAGCCAAGGGCTTTGGCAGGTCCACCCGCATCATCGTCTGGTTGATGGTGTGGGAGAGCGCCTTGCCGCCGGCATCCTTCACGGCTTCAATCTTAAAGCCACCGTCAAAGTCGGGTTCGATTTCCGCCACGCGGTCGAAGCTCATCCGGTCTTCCATGAAGCCCTCCTTGATCATGTGGCTGTCCGAGTCGAGGTCACGCACATTTTGGTCCAGCTGGACCCAGAGGTAGCGCAGCTCATCGGGGCTGTTGTTGATGTAAGTGATGGTTTCCTTACCGTCAATGCGCTGGGCATCATCGTTGAGGCGAATGTCCATCACGTAGTCCACCTGCTGCTGCCAATAGGCATGGCCCGGTGCTCCGCTGGCGGTGCGCACACTGTTTGGTGTGGGCAGTACGTCGTAGAGCTGACGGAATGGGTTGTCGTTGGTGTTGCCTTCTAATTGCGCTTGGCCGTGCAACGCGGACAAAATGGCAAGAAAGAGCACCAAGGCGGATCGGAAGCAGGACTGAGATGTGGTCATTGTTTCGTCAAGGTTGTGGCCAAAGCGCGACCACTAAGCCTCCCAATTTACGACCTCAGGCTGATGTAGTTTTGCCCACATGCATGTACGCCGTCTCACCCTGGCATTGTTGCCATTGTTTATTGCATTTGGATGTCCACCTGCGGGCGCCTCAATTCACACATTTACTATGGTTCATCCCGATCACGGCGCGCCATTTCTGGAGCAGCTGTCAGGCCAATGGGTCATCTCAGGCGAAGAGGGCGGTGAGCGTCGACTTCGGTTTTATGAGGATGGCCGATTTGGTTTCTTGGAAGGGACCAATTGGACCGCAGGCAGCTATGTCATTTTGCGGACGGACGAACGCCAGAAAGGTGTTTTGCGCTTGGAGTACTACGTGGATGGAAACCTTCACCTGCAGGAGGTGCGGTGTGAGATTTACTTTGCTGAGCATGCCGATCACAAGGAGGAACAGCACGACCACGATGGGCATGGTCATGATGGTGAAGAACATGCTGCCGAAACCCACCACCACGAGTACCTCAAAGTGGAGGTGTTGCCTGCAGCCGAGCAGGCGTTGAACATGGCCGGCGACTTTCTGCACCAGCACTAAGGCGGTCTTAGTGCCGATGGGCTTGCGCGATGGCAATGAAGGCCACCCCAATGGCCATCGCGTAAAAGACGCCTTGAACAAGGGTGTATTCCCGCACGAGTTGCAGGGCCCCTGATTGGTCAAGGGTCGCACCGGACATCGCCACACGGACCGACCACAACAGTCCTCCCACCATCATGAGGTGCAGCGTGTCAAGGGCCAGGGTCCAAGACTGCCGGCCCAAATGTGGAAAGATGCCCGACAGGGAGGAAGCGGCGATCCAAGGCACCATCCACGGCGCCAGAATCCGCATGATGGGCAACATGTCTTTCCATGCACTGCCCAAGACTTGCGTGACCCAGGCATCGGGAATGCCCCACAGTACAGCGATGCCCATAGTTGACAATGCGATCAGTCCCAGTGACCACCCCGCATAATGTCGCAATAAGCGGTGGGAAGGGATGTCGTCAAGGTGTTTGAAGAAGACATCATTCACGCTGCGAATGACCAGTCCTGCTGCCACCGTCAAGTAGGCCATTCCGGCCCCAACGACCCCCACAAATTGACCTTCGCCGAATTCAAAAAGAAAGAGGATGAACAATCCGTTGGCCGCCATGGCCAGCAGGTTGGCAGGGGTCGTGTACCATGAATAAGGACGGTCCTGTTTCCACGCAGCACGTCGGGAGGCTTTTGTGCTCTTTGGGGCTTGACTCCAAGCCTCGGCCATGGCGCGCAGTCCCCAGACCACGGTACACCATTGGCCGGCAATGCGGCCTGCAATCAAACCAATGCTCCCCATCGGTGCGGCCGCAAAGCGCAGGGCTTCTCCCGTCACACCGCCCCCGGCCCGCATGGCGGCCATCGTGCCAAAGCGCTCCGCTCTCGTCAGCCAGCCGGATATTAATCCATTGAGTCCAACGCCCAATACTCCCAGTGGAAGAGCGCACCAGAGCCATTGGATTTGCCCCATTTCTGAGCCACTCAATGGCAGCAGGAGCGCGATGACCAATGAGATTCCCGTGGTGACCAACAAAGCCCTGAGTCCATTGTCAAAAGTGGCGCGGGCGACCGATGGCTCGGGATGCTTGACCAAAGCGAGGTCCATACGCAGTGTCGCCACAGCGCCGAGAATACCCGCCAGCTGTGTGTAAACAGCCATGTCCGCAAAGGCGACAGGGCCGTAGCAAAAGCGCTGAAGTAAGGGCAAGGCCACTACGGCAGCTCCTTGGGCAAGACCCGCCGAGGACATCAAGCCCAGCATGTCGCGCATTCGGCGCGTCAGTCCGTGGCGTTTGGAGAGGTCTTCTGACATGGCGTTCAGGAGCCTCAAATTACGGGAGTGGAACCCGTCTCAAACAGAAAATCAGTCTTGAACCAACACGCGGCCCTGGAAGTCCGCTGTCGGAATCCGCAGTATGTAGACGCCCATGGGAACGTTCCAAGGGTTCCAAGCGTTCAAGCGCGCGCTTTGGACAACCCTCCCCGATGGGTCAAGCAGGTGCCATTCTTCGCCGAGGCAGGCCGCACAGGAAGCGTTAAATCCGCCCTGGACGGCATGAAAGGCTGCACCTTGTCCTTGCAGCGTACCCACCGACAGGACCGACGCAGCATCCGTAGGAGAAGTGCCGTCTACGATTTCTTGTTGATCGCACACGCCGTCTCCATCGGTGTCTGTCGAAAGGGGAGAACAGGCGTCTTCGGCATCACTGCCCATGAGCAGCTCTTCCATATCGCACAAGCCGTCTCCGTCTGAATCAACGCCAATGGGGGTGCAGGGGTCCGTGTCGGACCATCCGGAAGCCATCTCGGTACCGGCGCACCAGCCATCGCCGTCCAAGTCCAGATCGTTGGGACTACACGCGTCGAGTGCATCCCAAGATTCGAGCGCTTCCAACTGATCGCAATACCCGTCACCGTCTGTGTCTTGCGCATAAGGATCACAGGGATCGTTGACAGACGAACCGATGATCAGCTCGAGTTGGTCGCACAAGCCATCGCCATCCGCATCGTTTCCAAAGGGGTCACACGTGCTGTTGGGGTCTGAACCATTGGCGATTTCGGCACTGTCGCACAGGCCATCCATGTCTGAGTCTTGCACATCCGGGCTGCAGGGATCATTGAGGTCTGACCCCAACGCCACCTCCTCAGAATCACAGAAGCCATCACCGTCTGTATCGGTCGTAGCGGGTGAACATGGATTGTTGGGGTTAGATCCCAGCAATTCTTCTTCGATGTCGCAATAGCCGTCGTTGTCTGTATCGGTATTGTATGGTTCGCAAGGGTTGTTGGGGTCGGTACCCATGAAAATCTCCAAGGCATTGCAAGCCCCATCACCATCTACATCTTCTAGCCCCTCCTCGCCCAAGTCGCATGGATTGAAAGGATCCGTACCCAACTCCAGTTCAGCCGCGTCACAGGTTCCGTCACCATCAGTGTCTGGAGAGTCTTCTTCGCAAATGGACGAAGAGTTGGCGGCCAAAAGGCAACCGGTTTCAGAAACGAGGGGGTTTTCCAGAATGGCTTCCAAGGCCTGTCTGTTGCTTTCATTGGAGAGGTAAGTGCCCAGCCAATCTCCTCGATCGATGACAATGCCATCACAGTTGAAGATTACAATGCCAGCAGGACGCATGAAAAAATGCGTGTAAATCAGGTTGTCTGGAGAGTCGATGAGCATGTCATCAAAGGGGAAACTCCAGGCATTATTGGCGCTTGGTCCCATCCAATCCATCACCACTTGCGCAGCGTCAATTCTGTCTTGGACAATCCGATGCTGGTTGAAGTAAAGGCCATTGGGTCCTGGTATGGGAAATGCCGGGCAATTGGTAGGGCAATTCTCCACATCCAAAGCATGCGCCTCAGCGACGTAGACGGGAATCCAATTGAAGTCGTCAAGGTGTTGGGTGGTCCATTCTACCACCTGTGGTGAAAGAAAAGGGTCCCAATCGTTTTGGAACCTGACGCAGGTCGAGGAACCATTAAAAATGATGGTCGGCTTTTCAGGATCGACCTCATTGGACAACAAAAATTCCTCGCCTTCGAGGGACCAAAGGTGAAAGTCACCCACTGTGTCACCAATGTCATAACCGCCCGAAAAATCGTTGAGCTCGCCACTGTAAGGGACAGCATCAATGCTGTCCGCTGGCTGCGGTTCGCTGTCCAATCCGAGCCATTCGAAATGCTCATTTTGACCAAAAACTTGGGGGGCGCCCAAGCAAATCATTAGAAAGATGGTAATCGTTGACCTCATTCTGGGTGCAAATAAAACTACGGATACAGCACTTCGGTTGCTTAGACTACAACCTTTTGTCTTTGAGGTTGTTCAAAGCGCCGTTATATGGAGACCAGTGCGTCACTCGGCACCCAGCCGGTATTTCCATTGGCAAGTCGCACTTGGCGCCAATCGCCTTCACTCCGGAGGACTTGGGCTACCGTCCCCTCGTGCAGCACAAACAGCATGGAAGATTCGTCACCGAGTGATGGACTGCTCATCACCTCTACCCTTGGTGACATGAGCACTGCACCGTCATGGGATTTCATCAATTGATGGGTCTCATGGCCAAGGAATCCCACCAAGAGGGCCAATGTGCACAGGGCAGGGGCAGCGACAATCAAGGTGCGCCGCGTGGCGGTTTCTCGCGAAGTCATTCGGAAGTAGAACAAGCAAAAGGCCAATGCCCACAATGCAATGGACACAATAGTCCATGTAGTGAGGCGTTGGGCTGAGGTCAATTCTCTCCACAGCGGACCCAGTGCGATTTCGGGCATGGCTTCAATACGGTCGACCACAGCTGCGCGAGCAAGCAACATGTTGGCCTGGAGGTCATCGTCACTGGGCCTGAATCGCTTGGCCCGTTCGAAGTGCAGAATGCTCGGCCCAATTCGGCCCGATTTGTAATAGGCTACGCCGAGGTTGTATTCCAACTCAAAAGAAGTCCAAGCGGCCGCTACTTCCTCGTATTGGGATATTGCGGCTTCAAAATCGCCCTCGAGGTAGGCCGCATTTCCGGCGGCAAAGGTCGTTTGCGCTGCAGTGGCGTCTGGTGCGGCCATACATGGCGAGCCGAGGAGGGCAGATGTCAACAAGACCAAGGCCCAAGCTGAGGGCGCACTCCCTGCATTGCCAGACGTGTCTTCTTTTTCAAGCGACTTCGCTGCAGATTCAAGACGCTCGGCAATGTCAGCAGGCTTGGGTGCGCCAGGGGCAAAGCGTCCCCTGTCGAGGATGCCAATGAGTTCCACCCATTCTTGGGCGAGGTGAGGTGCCGAACGGGAGAGGCCTGCGCGATAGGCGTCCATCCCGGCTTCGCTCCGTGCGATGCCTAATTGGCCTTGCAAGAAGTCGTGGGCTGCTTGTCCGAGGGCGTCAAGATCGTCGTCTCCCTTTCTGGCTCGGGCAATGGCTGCCTTGAATTGTGCTTTTGTGGCCCGTTTTCGCTGCAGGGCAGGATCGCGGCTTTCCTTGTCTTTCCTGCGGCGTGAGAGCCAACCCAACAATAACACCAAGGGGGGGAGGCCGAGCAGTGCCATGTGGAAGGGACCGCCGTAAAACGGCATTGACTGAGGCTTCAGCTTGGTTTCCGTCCGGATGAAGCGCATGTCGCGGGTGAGAATGGTGACGTCCGTTTTGCTGTTGAACCCAAAAGAGGGGCCTTCTGATTGGGCATTGCCCGCCACGTCTAGCGAGATGGGCGGGACATCCAAGGAGACAAATCGGTCCAAGGAGTAATCGAAATAAGAGAGCTTCGGCAGCGGCACACTGTATTGGCCCTGCGCCCTGGGAATCACGAGATAGGTCAGTGAGCGCCGCCCTCTCTGGCCCTGCAGGTCCGTGGTGATCCTGTCCTGAATTTCGGGGTCAAATACCTCGAGGTCCTTGGGCCATTGGATTTCGGGAGCGCCGATGAGCCCGAGGTTGCCATTTCCTTTGAATTCCAACTTCAAGTTGATGGCCTCATTGGCGGTCGGTTGAGCCTTGCCCTCAGACGTCCAGGTAATCGAGAGGTTTCGAAAAGTACCGAGAGAAGTGGCCGGAACAGGGGTGGGCAACGGGGACACCGTGATGGTCACAGGGGCAGCTGAAGCAGCCACTGGGCGCGTATTGAAAAAGCTGATCCGCGTCTGCGCGTCCACATCGAAGCCCGAAATAACGAGGTCACCGGTCTGTGTGGGGTAGAGGATGTCAGTTCGAACCGTCGCCACCTGCACGCGCTGGCCGCCAATGATGGTGTTTTCCCACCTCGGATCTTCACCGGAAACGGTTTCTTTCCAAACCCCTGAGAGCTCGGGAAAGGTGTAGTTGCGGACGTCGAGGGCGTCCATCCTATTGAGAATGCGGTATTGGACCCGAATGGGCTCACC